>CALKXZ010000161.1 GCA_938003775.1 uncultured Granulosicoccus sp.
ATACCCACCGAGATACAACGCAACGTCTTTACTTAAGACCTGCGCCTGTTCGAATAGTATAGACTCGGTGCTCTTCACTAGCTTGGCTGCGCTGGTATTCTGAGGCAACTTGAGTCGTTGCAGATATCCGCTGTCGTCGGCATGAAAAAAGCGGTGAGCATGCCCTGCAACACCCTTGGCTCCAATCATTACGCCAGCGTGCTGAACAAGACTGTTCGGGTACAGAAGCAGCGCGCCAACACACCCGACGGAGGGCTGCATGGCATGTCTGACCAATTCATCCAACCAGGCTGGCGTAATTATTTCGGTGTCGTTATTGAGTAGTACAATGATGTCTGCTTGACTTGACGATACCGCGCAATTGTTGATTGCTGAGTAATTGAACGCTCCAGGGTAGTTAATAATTCGCGTGGTTACTGCAGTTGATTCAGACAGTTTGTTCAAATAGTTTTGCGTAGCAGTTTCCTGGCTGTCATTGTCAATGATGCAAAGAGAGTAATTTTTGTAGAGCGTTAATTTTTGGATGGATTCAACGCAATTTTTGAGCAAACCTACCTGATCACGAATGGGAATTATGATTTCAACGGTGGGTTGTGTGTTGGTGGGCACATAGCGGGTACGTAGGCCACCGGTTAGATGATCGTGGCTAATCACTGCATTAATATTGGACTTACGATAGTGCTGTTGAAGACACAAAGCATCATTGGGTGTGCTAAAGAACCCCGCTGGGTGTGGTTGGGCGCCTGCCTCCAACGGTATGCGATATAGCGCTCTGGCAATACGCACGACTTTTTCACGATCCACAGTGCGGCTGATAGCCAGTAGTATTTGATAAGCGCTCTCAGCGGTGCTTGCATTCTGAACACAGTTAAGTAATGAAAAAAGACTTCTATGCAGTATAAAAACGGCACCAACATAGTTGCCAGCGCACAGTAGAGTAGGGTTCCATTGAGGTTTTAAAACGGGTGATTGCGCGACACCACCGGGTGAACGGTAATCGTGATCCGAATAAATAAGCTGTGGATTCGAATTCTCTAGAATAGCTTGCTGCAATTGCGCCAGTGCACTGTCTGTGAATATTGCGTTCGTGCCGATAAACAACAAATAGTCTGCATCAATGCGTTCCAGCGATTGCACAGTGTTGGGCAAATGTTGCCATTGGATTATCCCAGTGTCGTTTGCCTGATCAATCTGACGTGTCAATGGGTGTCGTGATGCAGCTGATTTAGCGGCTGGCTTTGTCGTGAATACCGCCACTGAGATCTTAGCCGCGGACACAGCGGGTGCCTTATAAGCAATGGTCGGTTTTGGCGTGTCAACGTTGGTTGCGACTAGCCAGCGCGCGTAGTGATAGGGTAATTCGTGCTGTTCGATCAATGCACCATAGCGCTGGAACAGGCTGTCTGTTGTCGGGTACCGATTAGATTGCTGTTGTTCCCACGTTAAAGTGGTTATTGCTGGTGTCTGGTGCTGCGCATGGTTATGAAGTTTTTGGGTCATGCGTCGACGGGCAAAGCCCTTAGTTACACGACTTAGTGTGACATAAGTACCGGACAAATCCACTGGTTTATCCCCACAGGACACAGTCAGCCCGCTTATGGTACGGCGTAACAGTAGGATGCGACGGACCTGGTTCGGCGAATTGAGTAACAGTCGATAGGAATCCCCACTACTGCCGTCCAGTCTTATGCCAAACCCCAACGCTTTTGTGTTGGCGGTCACGCTGAGCATGTACCAACCACGGGCTAACGTGAGGTCAAATTGATAACTGCTGAGTGTCGTTTCCGAGACTGACACACGTTTTTCATCATCTTGGGCAGCCTTCCGAGCACAGCAAAGCTCCAAGCGCCAGCCCATGAGTGATTGCAGACGATGCCAGAGTTCGGTTATGTGCGTCATGTGCTGAGCTGAGCAGCTTGTGTGCCAAGTAAATGACACGCGTAAAATTGCATCAAGGTTTACTCATTACCTGCGGGAGAAACGCTACAGACTCAACAAATACGCCCAGAGGTGCTTGCTGTGAAAATATCGACAGGGCAATCTGCGCGGCATAATAAAAATAACATCAGAGCAGACCCATGACCCGCCTGGAAAAGTGTTGGATCAATCACGTTAAATGCCACTCCCTACTGACAGTGGCCGCCTTAACAACCTCACTGTTAGTGTCTGCGTGTGGTTCTGGTGACAGTACACCCTCCAGCGCAGGCATGCTGGATGATGATCCTCTAGCGCATCTTGCAACGAGTGCCGATACCAGTGCAGGTACCCGTTGGTCTGATCCCGCCACGTGGGGAGGTTCGGTACCGCAGGACGGCGCCAAGGTGACTATTCCTCGTGGCCAAACAGTTATCCTCGATCGCGACATAGTGACCACCTCAATTACCGTTAATGGTGCACTGATTTGCGCAGATCAAGATCTGTCGGTTCGCTCTCGTTGGATCATGGTACACGGGCTACTGGAGTGCGGTACTGCGACAAACCCCTATGTAAATCGACTGGACATTACCTTGACAGGTGATAACCGGAGTGAATCGGTTATGGGTATGGGGACAAAAATGCTCTCCGCCATGGGAGGCGGCGTCATATCGCTACATGGTCAGGAGCGGACCAGTTGGTTGATGCTCGATGGGACGGTTAACCCTGGGGCCCAGAAAATTCGCGTGGAGTACATGACCAATTGGCGCGCTGGCGACGAGATCGTTATTGCTTCAACAGATGATGATATGGAGCACGCCGAAGTGCGCCGAATTGATCGCATTAGCGGCACTGAACTCGTACTCAACGAAGCACTCAAGCATCGTCATTTCGGCGAAATTCAATCGTTTGCTAATGCATCACGCAATTGGGATATTGATACGCGGGCCGAGGTGGGTTTACTCACGCGCAACATACGTATTCAAGGCGATAGATCGTCAGAGTCTTCGCGGTTCGGTGCGCACATGATGATTATGGAGGGCTCTGCGGGTCTGGTATCAGGGGTTGAGTTTAACCGGGTTGGCCAGGAAGGTATCATGGGTCGTTATCCATTTCACTGGCATTTGGCTAACAATGTTGCTGGTCAGTACATTCGTAACTCCAGTATTCGACAGAGTTACAATCGTTGTGTGACGGTACACGCATCGCATAACGCCGTTGTTGAAGATAACGTTTGCTTTGATCACATTGGCCACGGTTTCTTTTTGCAAGATGGCGGTGAAACGGGAAATTTGTTCAAGCATAATCTGGGTTTGGTAACGCGTAAACCTCAAGAGAGTCTTGCATTAACACCCAGTGATATCCAAGGTGGACAAGCTTCGCGCGGGCCTTCTACCTACTGGATTTCCAATCCAGATAATACGTTTGTAGGCAACGCGGCAGCTGGCTCGGATGGTTTGGGCTTTTGGTATGACACTGATCGAACAGTGACGGGTGAATCGGCAAGTTTTCCACGGTATCAAGGTGTGTCACCGATGCATGCAAAATTCGGTGAATTTCGTGATAACCGAGTCCATTCTTCTGATATGGCTTTCAGCACATGTACGTTTGAAAGTGGTCCTGCCGGGTACTTACCACCGATGCGTGCTGAATATAAAAATCTGACTGTATTCGCAGGTGGTGATGGCGCTGTGTGGCCCTGTGAGGGCAATCAGATTTTTACTGATCTAAAGATCACTGACACTGGTCACAGCCATCATGCCGGGTTCGTTGCACCGCGCCCTGTGACGGTACGTGACTCACTGTTTGTCGCTAACAGTAAGCTATCAGCAGGTGGTCGTGGTCGCCAGCGCAGTGCAATTGGCATTTACGATTTTGGCGTTGATTTACGACATGTACATTTTGCCAACTTCAATAATGAATATGGCGGGAACTATTTATTCGGCGCCCGTGAGGCTGATGTACGAATAACTAACAACCCCATCTCTGGCGTAACCTTGGCAGATTCTTATCTCTATTATGACCGTCGTGCGCCTGCGCAAAATATGCGTCCCTCTGCATGGGGTGCGGTTATCCATGATGAAGACGGCAGTTTGGGGTTGGGTGCCGGTACTGCATTGGTGGCGGACCATCCAATGATGACCGATACTTCCTGCACCGATGTGTACGGTAGTGGCAGGCTGTGTGGCAACCGTTACGGCCGTGTCGAGCTGGACTTTGCGGGCCGTCAGAACCTGCCAGCAATGATACATCTGCGCAGTGATGGCAGAACTGCGACCGCTGCGCCCTTGGCGGAACGAGCGCACTACCAGAGTGTGGTGTCAGTCAACCACGCCCGTTACCATTATGCCTATCAGTTTGCAGCCGAATTAATGAGTGTCGGAAACCTGACAATTGCTCTGGATTATCTGCATGACGGTGACACTGTCGTGCTCGAATTTGTCAATTTACCCGGCAATGCCACTGTCGCTGGTGCCGGGTACTCAGCCTCTCCGACGCTGACTGAACTCAAAAATGGCCCCGGTAAACAATTTTTCAAAGCTGGCGGCTCATTGTATCTGAAGTTACGAGCAACCGGAGGGACTTGGCAGGCATCGGATCTGGAACAGATAAGCTGGTAATGATATAGAGTCAGTAAGCCAGTGGACGCCGTTAGATGCGTTTAGTTAACTGCCAAACTGCACATCAATTGCAGCGCTTATCAATGTGACTCATTGAATGGCCCAATAGGTGACAGGCAGATGGCATAGATACTGTATCTCCCGCTTATCCCTGTCATCGAGTAACAGCCAGTGATTGCTTATCACATTCTCTGCCACACGAATTTTTCTCAGGTGGCAATGCTGTTAGAGGCTCTGTACTCGGCTGAAGATGTTTTTCTGATTGACATTGATGACGGCCAGCACCCTGATACTTCGGCTATCGAGCGTTTTGACAAGTTGCCCAATGTGTACGTGCAAAGAAACGCCAACATTGGTTGGGGCGGTGCGGGTACGTTGCGAAAAACAATCAATGGCGCGTTATTTCTGCTGGGTGCAGCCAGAAATTGGGACTATTACATTGTATTGAGTGGTCAAGATCTGCCTTTACAGAACCAGAATGCGATAAAAGAGCACTTGGCGCGCAATGCACCGAGCCAGATGAACTACATCCGCACGAATCTTGTGGAGCCTGTAGCGCTTGAAAGTTTGCCCATTGATAATCCAAGCAGTACTTGTCATCTTTGGGGTGATCGTGGCCACACTCGTGTCTATGCCAAGCCAGGCACTATTAACCCACAGGTAGCTATGGGAGCTCGGTGGTTGGTAGATGTGGCCGAGATTGGCGAAAAAGGTGAGGTTTACGTGGGAACTTGTGATCCGCTGTTATTACGCCGCCGGCAAACATTTTTCCAACGTTATCCGTTCTATATGGGTGCCAATTGGTTCAATCTGCATCGCTCAGTGATACAACACCTGCGTGATGATCCTTTCGCCTATGAACTCTATGATGTATTGCGGACAACATTTATTCCGGATGAGAGCTTTTTTCAAACCTACATTATGCACTCACCGTTTAAGGATCGCGTTGATAGGAACTATGGAAGACTCATACTTCGTCCTGGCAAAATACCTAGAGTAAAGGTGTTCGACATGCACGACTTGCCCGCCATCGAGCAATCCGACGACCTGTTTGGTCGGAAATTTGATGTAAACCATGACCAGCACATAGTGCGAGCAGTGCTCGATAGAGTTGCCTAGGACCCTGCGCAGCCCTTACAGAATCTACTGTGGAAAAACGGTTCAGTAAAAGAATGAGGCGTTTTGTGAATAATCCAAGCTAGTGGGTTGTTTGCGTTGGGATTAAATGGGATACCCGCACAGATTAACCACCACAAATTGACCTAATTTGATGGGGCATTAACAACGCGTATTATAGTGAGCGCGTTTACAATCCGGGTGGTGGGCAAGTGTACCCTTACGTGTTACACATCCAGTTAACATAGTTGGTGAGCTTGGATATGGCTCTGATTTCAGATTTCAGCATTCGTCATCAACAGACATTTGCAATGAAATTAGACGTCCATGCTGTTGCACAATACTAAATCATAAAGCCAGGCTCACATCCGTAATGGACAATGCGTCTGTTAGTCTGAAAGACGACGGCACAGAATATGCTCCGGTGACGACAGTCAATAACCAACTACGAGCTGCCGGTTTCAATCTATGCCTACACAACACCTGAATTTACAATGTGGGTCATTAGATCTTGCGAATCTGAAAAAGACACGAGACAAGTGCGAATTAGGGAACTGGTCACTCAGATACAATTCGTCCAAAAACTCACCTGAGGCAGAATTTTCAACTGATGACGATCAATCCTTGGCCGTCAGTATTACAAACTCAACCGGTTGGGTCAGACTGATGCGTCCTCTGGATGTACTTGGCCTTAGCGGGGTGTACTCCATGTCGCTTTCCACGACACGGTTTGCCCGCAATCCTAAGTCTAATTATCACGTTCAGATCTACTCTGAGAATCAACCGCATAATTTTGTTCGTTTATCCCGACTTGAAATAGTCAATGGAATGTACTGGACTCGGCTGCAGTTAGAGGGAGATTCAAACAAATATTGGTTGGGAATTGAATCAGAAGACGAAGCAATAACCTACCAGATTCACGATATTGAACTCAAACTGGCCCCCATTAGCGATGAAATCGCTCAGCGTGCGTCAAACTGCAGGAAGCTTGATCTGCCAGTAGTGGAATCTGCCGCTGTATCAGAATTCCAACAAAAATTAAAAGCGCTCAATCAAAGTTATAGCACCGTTATCCAATCCGATGAATTAGGCACATTGATGGAGTATTCCTCCTGCGTAAGACGCTTGGAGATGTCAGAAACATTTGTACGACTGGTTCGTTATCTTGTGTTGAGGTACTCCGAGATGACATTGAATCAACGTAAATTACTGTTCATTCAAATAAAACACGCCTTGACCATTTCACACGACAAGCCGTTAATTGCATTGATTGAACGGACTGCTCCAGAGATTCTATTTCAATTAGATTTGAACGATAGCCTGCTCGAAGTAGTTGGCTCACTACAACCTAACAGCTTGCAAACAAAGCCTGCCGGTTTAGATAGAAATGCGCTGTTCAAATATCAGAATGATCCAGGTAGACTTATTCCGCTTATCCGTGAAGAGCTGGTGAAAAACAAACTGTTTTTCGACGCCAAGCCAGAAATCTGCTGTGCTATTGCAAATGGGTATGTAACCAAACCTGGCATTGCTGAAAAATATTTGTCTTACTCTAATCGCTATCTTAAAAAGTTTGATTTACCGCGTATTAAAACCATTGATTTTCAGCAATCAAATGTTCTTTGCGGCATCGAATTTGAAGCGGTAGAGAATAAGGTCGATGGGCCACTCGTCACGATTGTAATGTCAGCTTATAACGCAGAAGAGACGGTCGCTTATGCCGTAAAATCCTTGTTAATGCAGACTTATAAAAATATTGAAATTCTAGTGTGTGATGACCAGAGCTCTGACAACACCTATAACGTCCTTGTTGAACTTCAAAAAACAGACGATCGCATTCGACTTTTTCAGTCTATTAAAAATCAGGGAACCTATAACATCAGGAACGACATGATTGCAGAGTCGCACGGGGAATTCATCACGTTTCATGACTCCGATGATATTGCTCTACCGACACGGATTGAAGAGCAGGTTCAAACACTGGTATTTGATGACTGCCTGCTTTGTTACACCAATTTTGTGAGAATGTCACCGGATGGAGCTTACGTATTTTTCCATGATGGCATGCTAAAACGTTACTGTGCAGTCACAGCTATGGCGCATAAATCACTGTTTAAACGAATGCCAAAATTCCGCTCGTCGTTGGTCGGCGCGGATACTGAATTTTATGAACGCTGTAAGAGTTCATTAGGCGAAAAAGCCATCAAAATATTGCCCAAACCATTGTTGTTCTGTTTATGGGGTACGACATCCTTGACAAAGCTCAAAGGTCTAAATGCTGAAAAAGATGGATTTGTTGCCAACAAACGCCGTGCCTATGGCGAAATAGGCGCCCGTCAGCGCGTGTTAGGTTCGGACATTGTCACTGATTCAGATGTTATTGAATTACTGAACCAGTTGTGTATTTATAAAGAGCCAGCAGGTTCAACTGAATTTTCCAGTGTGAGGGCAGCAGCGTGATTATTGGTAATATGGCGACCTACCCAGGCCGAGAGTCTTCCAGCCTCTCTAAAGCTGTGTCATCTCTTGCACCACAGGTGGAGGTGCTGAATCTGTGCCTAAATGGATTTGTTCACATTCCAGATTGGCTCAGCCGGTTTGACAACGTGAATGCATTTTTACCCGATCGTGACTATAAGGACGTTGGAAAATTCGTGGTACCACCTGCTGATAATGATGACGTTTTTTACGTCGATGACGACATTCACTATCCGCGTGACTATGTTCAATACTCGATGGAAGTCAGAGAGCAATATCAATCACTGGAACCGATTATCGGTTATCACGGGGTTATTTACGCTGACGTCTTCGATGGTACACACACTTGCAGGAACGTATTCTCGTTCAAGACCAGATTGCCTAAAAATAGGGTAGTAAACCAGTTAGGCACTGGCACGGTTCATTGCAAAGGATGGCAAGCAGCACCGTTGAGTGTTATGTCCGGTTCGCAACGATTTGTTGATGTGAGATACGCAAACTATGCGATGGAAAAAGGATTCCCCATGATTTGTGCGGCTCGAGAAGCGGGTTGGATAAAGGATTTATGCACGACCTCATCATTGTTCGAGGAATTCACTAAGGAATGGCCTGAATCCGTCGTCAGAGAGGTTCAGACAATTTGTGGGTATGGAAAACTGAATATCGAGTGTATAGAGCAGGTTGAATCACTTTGTGGGTAGTGCGCTAAACCGGAAGAAGTGGAATAATTGATGACTTTTACCAGAAGCAACCGTCGATGATCATCGCCGGTCATTGGCAAATAATAGGCACCTGAAGCGATGCAATTGCCCAATGCTGACACTAAGGCTGTGTAAACAGTAAGTGGGATTTGAACCGTCGGTTACTCGATTAGGATTTTTCGCTGGCATGAAACCTGTATTCACCTTAGGTTTAGTCTGGGACACTATTTGACATGAGTTCCCACCACTTTCTCTGTCACTATTACGCTCATCCATGAGATCTGCCCATCCAGATGGATCCTGTCCACGTGTGACTGTGACGGCAAAAAATGCCGTAGTTCACGTCAGAGAATCTGACCTGGGAGAGAAATTGGTCGTACCAGAATGTCATTGTCTGTGCCGTGCTCAACCTGATTGGAACTTGTGCATAGGCGTTTTCAAGGCCGTGCTGGCACACAGCGTATGAGTAACCTGTCGTGAAGGAGAGTCAGCCATCTCATTATGCCGTGTCGTTCTCACACGGTATACGCACACTGAAACACATCGCCCAATTTCTAGATGTCAGTGCCGTTGTTAGTCCTGCGGTCGCTGTGCAACGACGGCTTTGCGTGTCATGCGTGGTGGTTTGGGGACGCAAGAAAAATACTCAACGCGCATTAGATTACGCGCAGCAGCGGCAGTTGCCGGTGCGGTATGTTGAAGATGGCTGGATCCGTTCATGTTCTAAAAATGCCCACTCGCGGATCAGTTATTCCTTGTTGGTGGACAATACAGGTGTGTACTACGACAGTGAACAACCCAATGACCTTGAAAATTTTCTGAATCTGCCAGACTCTGCCTTTGCAAACCAGTGCACCGCTGAGTCGCTTACCTATGCGAAGCACTGTCGCGAACTCATCGTGCAACAGTGCATAACCAAGTACAACTATTGCCGTACGCCAGATAGCGCCGTGCTGGAATGTGATGCAAGGGAATTGGTTTTGGTCATCGATCAAACACGAGATGATGCATCGGTACGTTTCGGTGCGTTGCAAGCGAGTGGTTTCACCGACATGTTAGATCGTGCTTTGGCGGATAACCCGCAGGCAAGAGTTGTGGTTCGAACCCATCCAGACGTGGTCGTTGGAAAGCGACGTGGCTACTTAACCGAGTATGCGAAAAAGCGCGGTGTTGAGATCAGTGCTGATGGAGACAACCCGGTGCACTGGTTAAAGCGAGCGGTAAAGGTGTATGTTGGCACCTCACAACTCGGCTATGAGGCCCTGATGTGTGGGTGTTCCGTTGATGTGGCGGGATTACCGTTTTATGCCGGTTGGGGATTAACCACAGACAGACAACAAATTGCCCGACGTAAACGCTCCCGAACGCTGGATCAGCTGTTTTATGCCACGCATGTGTATTTAGCTCGTTATTGTAATCCAGTTACTGGTGAAACCTGGCAGCTTGATCAGTGCATCGATCACGTGCGGTTGCAGCAGCGCTCATTTAAACGTAATGCCCGACGATTCGCCTGTGTGGGAATCACACCCTGGAAACGCCGATATCTGGCTCAGTATTTAAGGTCACCCGATGGCGACGTTCGGTTCTGCAAACCCGGCGATATCCGGACTGATGAACAACCGCTTTTTTGGAGCTTTAAGGACGACGGGCGCCGTAACACACTATCGGAACAGCGCGCTGATTCTGATGTGAAGTCAACACGAGCTGCTCACCTTACACCGTCGGTGTCGCGCATTGAAGATGGGTTTATCCGTTCCAGAGGATTGGGTTCCGATTTTGTGGCACCCGCGTCACTTGTTGTTGATCACAACGGATTGTATTTTGACCCTGCCACACCAAGCGACCTGGAAACACTGCTAAATGAATTTGACTGTTCGGACTCGCAGCTAGACAGAGCGGTCAGGTTACGCCAGTTGTTACTCGATACACGATTGACTAAATACAATGTGGGTGCGCACTTGTCGGGTACTCGACCTGCGGTGTCTGATTCTACGCAGCGCGTTGTGCTGGTTGTCGGGCAGGTGGAGGATGATCAGTCAGTTCGTCGAGGCTGTGCAGATATAGCGACCAACACTGAGTTGTGTGCCGCAGTTCGAAAGGCGCGACCGAATGCATTTATCGTGTACAAACCACACCCTGATGTTGAGAGTGGAAATCGGCGTGGTGCGGTGTCATCGGCTGCTCTTCACAGTTGCATAGATCATGTCGAAAAAGAAAGGCATTTTCTGGATTGTTTAGACAACAGCGATGAATTGCATACCATGACCTCATTGTCAGGGTTTGAGGCGATGCTTCGGGAAAAGCCTGTTTGGACCTACGGAACGCCGTTTTATGCTGGCTGGGGATTAACCCATGACCATGTCCCGTGTTCAAGGCGGCGTAGAACGCGCACACTGGATGAACTGGTTTACTTATGCTTGGTGGAGTACCCCACTTATCTGGATTTGAGCAGTGGCGAATTTATTGCCGTGGAACAATTGATTCATTCCTTGAGTATGACCCACGATTTGCCTCTATCAGTGACCAGTGGATGGAGTCGATGGATGAACAAATTGTCCAACGTTGCTAATGCGTTGCAATACAACCCATGAACCGTAATGTCTGTCGTTTCATGGCACGAAATCTGTACCTCAAGAGGTTACATTTCTGGCCGATAACTGCTGCAGTGTCCAAAAAGGAACATTGTGCAGTGCGCACGATGCGATCAATTGGGAATTTAGCCGCGCAATCTGTTTCACCGACGAACGATGTCGGTCCCGGCGCCACACAGTTGTTCTGAAGGAACCCTAGAGAAAAATTGCCATGCAGCAAAGTGCGTTCTTGTCAGCGGTCACTCCAGAGCCGGAAAAAACACCCGTGTTCGATTCAGCCGCTGCACAAGACTCACGTCATGTACTGTTACTTCAGGGTCCTATTGGTCCATTTTTCTCCCGTTTTAGTGAAGATCTGGAACAACGTGGATTTACAGTAACTAAAATTAATTTTAACGGTGGTGATCGATTCTTTTACCGTCGACGAGGGGCTATTGACTACACTGGTAAGCTTGACGATTGGGAATCGTGGTTAGAAAGGCTGGTAGCCAATCGCCAGATAACCCGCCTGTACCTGTTCGGTGATTGCCGTGCTTATCACAGGATAGCTTGTGAAGTGGCTCGTCGGAATCGCATACGTGTCTTTGTTTTTGAAGAAGGCTATATTCGCCCCAATTTTATTACGCTCGAAGAAGGGGGTGTTAATGGGCGCTCTCGTATGTTGTATGAACCGTTGAATATTGGAAACATCCCCAAGGAATTACCCGCGGAAAATCAACAGCCCAAAAAGGTATTTTTGCTCACGGCTGTGTACTCAATGATTTATTATTGGGCCAGTGCCGCTCGCAAAGATCGATTCGAGCACTACCGACATCACAGGCCCTTTGAATGGTTTTCAGAAGGTACCCGGTGGATTCGTTCTGGACTGCGTAAATTAATGTACGCGCGGCGCGAACGACATGTGCTGGAAACAGTGCTGTCAGAATTTGAAAATAATTACTTCGTCTGTCCTTTACAGGTCCACTGTGACATGCAGGTTGTCGTGCACTCGGAGTTCAATTCCATTGAACATTTTATTGGTGAGGTGCTGGCCTCGTTCCGTCAGCATGCACCCAGTAACAAAGCTATCGTGTTTAAGCACCACCCTATGGACCGGGGTTACACGGACTACACAATGTTATTTGCTAACCTAGTTGCTGAACTCGGTTTGCAGGGGCGCGTGTTTTACGTCCACGATGTGTGTTTACCGACACTGCTACGCTCTGCGCAGGGAACGGTGTTGATCAACAGCACGGTGGGTATGTCATCCCTGTTTCACGGAACACCGGTAAAAGCGATGGGAAAAGCGGTGTACGATATTCCGGGTTTAACAGTGCAGTTAAGTCTGGATGATTTCTGGAATAAAAATATGTCCGTTGACAACGACTATTTTCAGGCGTTTCGAGCTTTTCTGATTATGCGCAATCAACTCAATGGCAATCTGTACCGGCGTATTAGCAAAGAGGGCTCAACGGGTATTGTCTGGTCGGCAAATTTGGATGATCAGCATCGTTGGCAAGACTCAGACAGATCGGCTCAGTCTGGTCCGCGCTTGACCGTCATAGAAGGTGGCGTGGCTGCTAAGCGGCAGATCCAGCGTGATGATGACAGCGCAGCGGCCGCTTGACCCCTCAGTTGCGTGTTAGACAGGTGTGCCTGTGTTTATCAACAGTGAGCGTAGCACTGCGACTTAACAGCGCCTCCCGTATTTTTCCTCACCGATCCAGACGCTGAAACCTGCAAGCGGGGGGCTGGTGTTTTTGCCAATCGGCCGAGGCGGCGTAATTGTGCGATTTTGTCGCAGGTTCATTTGAATAGCGCTCGCCTGTGCTGTTGTTGCAGCGACTAATGCACGCTAAAAGCTACTGGATGCGTAATTCTTGAACAGGTTGAATTCTGGCAGCTTCGGATACCGTTATGATGCCTTCCTGGGCTAATTTAAGCACTTGAGCGGCCATGGCATCTTGTTCTCTAAGCAACGATAGTGCGTACCGTATATCTGCATCATACAGGGCATCGATCGTGTCATTACTGAGTGTCACTATATCGAACACATCGCGTGTGGTTTCGTAACCCGTGAATTGACAACGCTCACAGCCCACCACGCCGCTGAACGATGAGCGCATTCGATGGCGCAACCAATCGTTAATGTTGTTACCTCTAATCGGGCTGTAACGGGCAAGCCAAGTTGTATCGCGATCGTCAGGCACCTGGGCCTCTCGGCAATAGGTGCATAGGCATTGAACACGTCGTTGCACCACGATAGCGCTGAGTGTGCGGGCAATGGCTTCAGCCCGTACACCCATACTCAACAGACGATCAACAGCGTCAGCAGCGTTAGTGACGCCAACACCCTGAACAACCAACGTATCCTCAGCAGCATACTGTGTCAGGTTTTTAGCGATATCATCATCCAGTGATTGACAGGCAACAATGGCGTCTGCGCCCATTCTGCACAGGGCCATCCAGGATTGACGCTGTTGTTCGCTTACGGGTCTATCCATAGCCAGCTGTGAGGTGCGCGGTAGAAAAGGGTGTCCTGGGCAGTCTGCACACACCACTTTCTTATCCGGTGCTACCAGTGTTTGTGCCATAGCACGGGCAGTCTGCGCTCGGCCTTGTGACAGATCACTGGCCAGTACTATCAACCCGGCAGGAGCGCTCAGTAATTCGCGCAGTTGTTTAAGCTGATTGCGATTCAGTGCAAGCTCATCCAGTTGTGGTGGAGGCGACTTGAATGCGTGCAACAGAGTAATCAAATAGGTTCGACCGCGTGAGCTTGGCACGACATCCAGCTGCAATAATCGGGGAATGGAAGATACCGTGAAGCCAAACCAGCCTCTTCGCGCGCTCGCATGCTGGTTGCTTTCGTGCACTGCGTTGCCCCACAGATAACTGCATAGCAGGTTCAAGCAATCGCGATAGATATGCGTCTGATCAAGTCTGGACTCATTGAAACTAAAGGGTCCTCGCAGCCGAAGTCGCCAACAATCGTGATCCGGCTCCAGATGAATTTCTGTGGCGTGCTCACGTTCGGCGTTTTCGAGCAACGAGTGCAATTGTAACCAGCGCTCTTGCTCATCAGCCGGACACACATGTGCAACAGTACACAAATCGATCGTGTGTGCATCAGGAGTCTGTGCGTAGGCAGAGACGTATAACGGACGAGCCATCACATAGGGTTAACGAGGAAAGACAATCGTTTATCGGCGCTGCCGCGCGATGCGTGAGTGACTCGGGTAATGCAATCGTTGTTCTTAGGGCGCAGTACTCATCTGAACAGCTGAACTGTGATCAGATTATCGTGCACTCCAGTGATTCTCCAACCCGAAAGCAACGTTTGCCGGGTGGGCAGGTTTGCCCTGAGGGCAACGCAACAGACCCCGCTGGGCAGATGTTACCCCGTTCACCTGTGCACCATTGACCATTACTGAGTGGGTAGCACGCTGCATCATCAAGCAAGCACTGGCTACTGCTATCTACCACTATATCGGTACTCTTGCATTGGCTGATTTTGCTCGCTGCATCGCCCGACAAGGTGCGCTGGTTGCCGCTACCTAACGCACCTGCGGATGTGCTGCAGCCGCTCAGTCCAATCATGACAGACAGCACCATTAATAAGGCTACCGGGGTAAGCACGGGTATTGATGGAAACCCTGGCATGATGTTTTTCCCGAAGTTGATAGAGGATGTGAGTGTGTGGATAACCAGCCATGGCTTCATGCGAAATACACCGGCTTGATGTCACCCCGTTCAAGCTTACCTTTCCACAGTGCTGGCCCAGTTTTGTGCACTGACTCACCCGTTGAATCCACAGCAACTGTGACAGGCATATCTTCAACGACGAATTCATGAATGGCTTCCATACCTAATTCTGCGAACGCCACGACACGAGCTTTGCGTATGGCTTTGGATACCAGATAAGCCGCACCCCCGACAGCCATTAGGTACACAGCCTTATGTTTTCGTATGGCGTCGATACCCGAGTCTCCCCGCTCAGCCTTGCCGATCATGCCAAGCAAACCATACTCAGCCAGCATCATTTCGGTGAACTTGTCCATTCTGGTCGCTGTTGTTGGACCAGCAGGCCCGACAACCTCATCTCTGACCGGATCGACCGGGCCCACGTAGTAAATAAACTTACCGTTAAAGTCCACACCTTCTGGCAACGGCTCACCGTTCTCGAGTAACGTCTGAATTTTTTTGTGTGCAGCATCCCGTCCTGTGAGCATTTTGCCGCTGAGCAACAGCGTTTCCCCTGGGGTCCAGGTTGCTGCTTCAGCCGCTGTGACCGTATCCAAATTAACACGCCTGGCACCCGCGCCTGCGTCCCAAGTAATGGCTGGCCAGTCATCCAGTGACGGTGCCGTTTGCAAAGCCGGTCCGTTTCCGTCGAGTACGAAGTGTGCATGTCGGGTTGCGGCACAGTTGGGAATCATGGCAACTGGTTTGGAGGCGGCGTGCGTTGGATAATCCAGAATTTTTACATCCACGACAGTAGTCAGGCCTCCTAGTCCTTGGGCCCCGATACCCAGTGCGTTCACGCGCTCGAATATTTCAAGTCTGAGCTCTTCAATGCGAGTGCGCGGGCCACGATCGTTGAGAATTTGTATATCGACCGGTGCCATCAGCGATTGCTTGGCCAGCACAGCCGCCTTCTCAGCGGTACCTCCGATGCCGATGCCGAGCATACCCGGTGGACACCAACCTGCACCCATAGTCGGTACCGTGTTAACCACCCAGTCCACAATACTGTCACTGGGGTTTAGCATCGCAAGCTTGGATTTATTTTCCGAGCCACCGCCCTTGGCGGCTATTTCAAATTCCACAGTATCCCCGGCCACCAGCGTGGTGTGAATAACTGCTGGGGTATTATCGCCGGTGTTTTTTCGCTCACCAGCCGGGTCAGCCAGAATGGATGCTCGCAGTTTGTTATCCGGGTGATTGTAGGCGCGCCTTACCCCTTCATTAATCATGTCGTTTAGATCCAGTTTCGAGTCCCACTGGACGTTCATACCGACCTTCACAAACACAGTGACGATGCCGGTGTCCTGACACAGTGGTCTTCTACCTTCTGCACACAGACGGGAGTTGACCAGTATCTGCGCCATGGCATCTTTGGCAGCGGCGGATTCTTCCCGTTGCCAGGCCTCGTGCACCGCATCGATATAGTCCTTGGGGTGGAAGTAGGACATGAACTGCAGGGCGTCGCAGACACTGTCAATCAGGTCATCTTGGCGAATTACGTTCATCGAATGGCTCAGGTTGAAAATCGGGTGAGAAAAAAGCACGAAAACGGCGCTAAAAAGTGAATTCGCGCCAGTGAATTATACGAGAGGCTTGACGCGTGGCAATCACTAAAGCACTATCGCCCTGTAATGACGATTTTCAATAACAACATGAGCGACATCATCCAGAGCTGGCGCTGGCGAAGCTGAACGACCGCATTTGCCCGTCTTTAGTGGTTTTTGCATGAATTTAACCCCAACCGTCACGGCTTGGGTTTTATCTGGCAACAACCCATCCTCTGAATCGCCTTGTTGAGAATCCACTGTCATGAACCCTTCCGAATTCGAGCGCTATAGCGCTGACGGTTTCACCCGTGTGCCACTAAGCTGCGAGCTCATGGCCGATCTTGACACCCCATTGTCCACCTTTATGAAGGTGGCTGACCAACCATTCACCTTCTTGTTTGAATCCGTGCAAGGTGGTGAGAAATGGGGTCGATATTCCATTATCGGTCTGCCAGCAAAAACAGTCATTCGTGTGCGCGGTAATCACATTACTATTACTGAAAACGGTATGGAAGGCCCAGCGCAGCTCGTTGAGCAGCCACTGGATTGGATAGAGCAGTATCAGCAACAGTTTCGCGTACCCAATATTGAGGGCTTACCACGCATAACTGGCGGTCTGGTGGGCTACTTCGGTTACGACACGGTTCGCTATGTGGAACCAAGACTGGGTACTAACCCTCACCCTGATCCCATAGACAACCCTGATATTTTGCTGATGGTGACCGATGAGTTGGTTGTGTTCGACAACCTCAGTGGCAAGCTGACGATCATCGTGCTGGTGGATCCACGAGCGCCGCAGGCGCGCCGTCATGGCTTGCAGCGCGTGGCTGAGTTGCATGACAGGTTGGGGCAACACTTACCAGCGCACAAAGCAACGCACCGATCATCCAAGGTTGCTGAGGCAGATTTTAAGAGTGGTTTTACAGAATCGGGTTACAAGTCCGCAGTCAATAAAATCATTGACTACATCACGCAAGGCGAGTGTATGCAAGTGGTGTTGTCACAACGGCTGTCAGTGCCATTCGCAGCGCCGCCGCTAGATCTCTATCGCAGCCTGCGCACCCTTAACCCATCCCCGTACATGTTCTATCTGGATCTCGGCGATCATCATGTCGTTGGTGCGTCCCCAGAAATCCTGGTGCGCCTTGAAGACAATGAGGTGACCCTTAGGCCGCTGGCCGGTACGCGACCCAGAGGGGCAACCGAGCAGCAGGATCAGGCGCATGAGAAATCCTTGCTGGCAGACCCCAAGGAATTGGCTGAGCATCTGATGCTCATCGATCTGGGGCGCAACGATATCGGCAGAATTGCGCAAACCGGCAGTGTCCATGTCACGGATAAGTTCAGCATTGAGCGCTACTCACACGTTATGCATATTGTGTCCAACGTCATCGGCCAATTAAAACCAGCAATGACGCCAATGGATGTACTCAAGGCAACCTTTCCAGCAGGCACGTTATCGGGTGCGCCGAAGGTCCGGGCCATGGAAATTATCCAGGAATTGGAACCGGTCAAACGTGGTGTGTATTCCGGTGCTGTGGGCTATCTGTCGTGGAATGGCAACATGGACACAGCGATTGCGATTCGAACAGCGGTTGTTAAAGATGGCACTCTGAACGTGCAAGCAGGTGCGGGCATAGTGTACGACTCGGATCCTGACAGTGAATGGCAGGAAACGCACGCCAAGGCTCGGGCAATTTTTCGTGCGGTCAGTATGGCTGAGGCGGGTATCGACGCCCGGCCTGATCTGCTTGAAGAAGCGGATGCCAGTGTCAGTGGCGGCAATAACGATGTTAATCAGGAGGAAGCGTAATCATGTTGGCAGTCATCGATAACTACGATTCGTTTACCTGGAACCTGGTGCAATACTCGGCAGAACTCGGTTGTCAGGTTGAGGTGTTCAGGAACGACATGATCAGCTGTGATGAGCTTGCTGCGATGAAGCCTGATTGTATTATGGTGTCGCCGGGACCGGGAAGACCAGAATCGGCTGGCATATCGTTGGAGTTGCTTGATTGCTTTGCTGGCAAGATACCGATTCTGGGTGTTTGTCTCGGCCACCAGAGTATTGGTCAGCATTATGGAGGTGCTGTGGTCGTGGCCAAAAAAATAATGCACGGGAAATTGTCTCAGGTTTATCACAACAACTCAGGCGTGTTTGCAGGTCTGCCCAATCCTTTTACAGCGACTCGCTATCATTCTCTGGTTATTGATAACAAGGCTGTTCCGCAGGAGCTAGAGGTGACGGCCTGGACACAGAACGACGATGGTTCACTGGAAGAGATCATGGGAGTGAAACACACGCATCATCTGCTTGAAGGCGTGCAGTTTCATCCTGAATCCATCAGCAGTGAGCACGGACATACAATGCTCGGCAATTTTTTTAGACGAGCAGGGCTGATACCGGAGTGAACACCATGAATATTCAGCTAGCACTTGAACACTTACTGAACCGCCGCGATCTGGACGCCAATGACATGGAATCCGTTATGCGCCAGGTCATGACCGGAGAGGCCACGCCGTCGCAAATAGGTGGTTTCCTGGTGGCCTTGCGCATGAAAGGCGAAACCGTGGATGAGGTGGCGGCCGCAGCGAGTGTTATGCGCAGTTTGGCTGCCAGCGTCAAACTCAGTACGCATGACGTGATTGATATCGTGGGCACCGGCGGTGATGCAACCAGCACGTTTAATGTGTCTACCTGCACATCCATCGTTGCTGCAGCTGCTGGTGCGCGGGTGGCCAAACACGGTAACCGCGCCGTATCGAGCCGATCAGGTGCGGCAGATTTACTCGAAGAGGCGGGTGTCAACATTGACCTGACACCTTCGCAGGTGGCGCAGTGCGTTGACACCGTAAAGCTGGGGTTTATGTTTGCGCCGCGTCATCACAGCGCCATGAAACACGCCATAGGGCCACGCCGCGAGATGGGCGTGCGCACCGTGTTCAACTTACTGGGCCCATTGACTAATCCAGCCGGCGCTCGCAGTCAGTTGCTGGGTGTTTATGACGCCAAATGGGTGCGACCCATAGCCGACGTGTTACGTAAGCTTGGCAGTGATCATGTCATCGTTGTTCATGGTCACGATGGTATGGATGAAATCAGTATCAGTGGTCCAACGCACGTGGCTGAGCTGAAAGATGGTCAGATCAAGGAGTACGAGATAGCACCGGGTGATTTTGGCCTGACTGTCTCACCGCTGTCAGCTATCGCAGTAGACAGTGCTGCGCAAAGTTTGGCCATGGTCAACAGCGTATTGAATAACGAAGCAAGCCCAGCCCGTGACATCGTGCAGCTGAATGCGGGTGCGGCTTTATGTGTTGCTGGAATTGCCGACACCATAGCCGATGGTGTTGCGCTGGCCGACCAAACGCTGACCAGTGGCGCTGCGTTAGCAACACTTAATCAGCTCATTTCGGTGACGCAATCTTTCAATAGTTCGCACTAGACACGTTTGATCATGGTAGCTGATGTCCCCGATATTCTGAAACGAATTATTGAACGCAAGCACGAAGAAATCCTTGAGCGACAGGCGCACGCGCCACTAGCGGTGCTAAAAGATGCTGCTGCGCAGGCAGATGCACCAAGAGGGTTCTGCCAAGCCATGACAGTTCGTCTGCAGCGCGGTGAACCCGCAATCATTGCGGAAATCAAGAAGGCATCACCGAGTAAAGGCGTATTACGGGATCCATTTGATCCGGCTGCTATTGCCAGCAGTTATGAACGTGGCGGGGCGACGTGCCTGTCTGTACTAACCGATGCTGATTTCTTTCAAGGCAGCGAACAGGCGCTGAAGATTGCTCGGGCTGCGTGTACCTTACCGATAATCCGCAAAGATTTTATGGTGGATGACTACCAAGTGCTAGAGGCACGGGCCATCGGTGCTGATTGTATTTTGCTGATAGCCGCTGCATTGGATGATGCAACCATGAAAGCGCTGTACGACTCAGCAGTAACACTCGGCATGGATGTTCTGGTGGAGGTTCATAACGCCGAAGAATTACAGCGAAGCCTGGCTTTATCACCGATGCTATTGGGTATAAACAATCGCGATCTGAGAACGTTCGATGTTTCGTTAAGCACGACCGAATCGTTACTGGAATCGATCCCACAGAGCGTAACAATAGTCACTGAAAGTGGCATCTTGGCGCAAGCGGATGTGCAGCGTATGCGCAGTGCAGGTGTGCATGCGTTTTTGGTGGGCGAAGCCTTTATGCGTGCCGATGATCCTGGCGCTGCGTTGCAGACTATGTTTTTCTAGCGAATATCAGATCCAATGACCGGTGGGTCTGCTGTAGTCGTGTAAGTGATTCGCTGCGTGTCTTAACAACGCAAAAAAAAGCCGGAACCTACGCAAAAAGGCCCGGCGCTTCAAAAACAGTTCTGTACTGGTACCTATCCTTAGGTGTCCCGCTTCCAACTTATCGATAGGCTATCGCGTGCCGTATATAACCATGGTTTTACCGCGTGCATGGATCAGGCCGCGATCTTCCAATTCCTTCAACACCCGGCCTACCATCTCTCTGGAGCAGCCGACAATGCGGGCAATCTCTTGGCGAGTGATGCGGATCTGCATGCCGTCTGGGTGGGTAATGGCATCTGGCATTTTCGCCAAATCCAGCAGTGTTGAAGCAACGCGACCGGTCACATCCAGGAAGGCTAGATCACGTACCTTGATACTGGTCTTACGCAGTCGGGCAGCCATCTGCGTCGTTAATGCGTAAAGTAGATCAGGCTGATCAGCCGATAGGCGTCGAAACTGGTCGTAGTTCATTTCAGCCAATTCGCATTTGACGCGGGCAACTACCCATGCGCTGCGTTGTGAGGCTTCGTCAAACAGGCCCATCTCGCCAAAAAAGTCACCGGCACTTAAATAGGCCAAAACTATTTCGCGTCCGTCATCATCTTCGATAACGACACTGACAGAACCGTCTACGATGTAGTACAAGGTTTCGGGTACATCACCGTGGTGAATGATGGTGGTCTTTGCCGGGTACTGTCGACGGTGGCTACTTCTTAAAAACAAGTCCAACCATTCAACAGGCGGCGGTGCAATACGTGGCGCCAGCATTTTATGTCTCTCCGTACTCAAAGTTTGCGCAAGAACCGGGTGGGTCTTAAATGACCGTCCAGGCTGTTTTTGTCTAACGTCAAACATTGATCGGCGGTATTCTTAAATTCTTCAATGTAATCGGCACCATTTCGCATATCCGATTTCGAACACGAGGGTAAACAACAGTGCAAGCGAGAGTAAAATGGCTTGATCATATGAGCTTCGTTGGTGAGTCCGGCAGTGGTCATTCAGTCGTTCTGGATGGTTCACCGGAACACGGTGGGCGTAATCTTGGTATCAGACCCATGGAGATGGTCCTCATCGGTCTGGGTGGCTGTACCGCATTTGATGTGCTGCTCATGTTGCAAAAGTCTCGCCAGAACGTGGTAGACGTGGAAGTGAGCCTGGATGCGGAGCGTGCCACTGATATACCCCACGTGTTTACACGCATAGACGCCCATTTCAAGATCTGGGGTACGGCTTTAAGTGCCAAGCACGTAGAACGTGCGGTGAGTCTGTCTGGTGATAAATACTGCTCTGTGACAAAGATGTTGGAGCACAGCGCAGCCATTAGCTATACCTGGGAAATAATCGATACTGATGGCACTATCGAGGCCTAAATCTGATCGACTGGACGGGTTGGCTTATTGGTCGGACTAGTCATATTTAATAGATGTCAGCCGGAGTTGAGCCAGACGACCAGTATTTCAATCAGGCGCTAGCGGCCTAGGTATCACGGGGTTAGCGCTGCGCAAACAAGGTTGTAGATATGTGAGACGGTTCTCGGAAAATAATGAATGTTGGCGGTTAGCCGGTCAGCACACCGTATGCATTATGCGGCTGATTGTGCCGAAAATTTGTCGATTTTCGCGTGGTCAGCTCGTGGTGGATCTTTTTTCGCAACTTTTTAGCTTTTTTTTGGCTCTTACG
Organism: uncultured Granulosicoccus sp.; assembly: GCA_938003775.1. Lineage (GTDB taxonomy): Bacteria > Pseudomonadota > Gammaproteobacteria > Granulosicoccales > Granulosicoccaceae > Granulosicoccus. The sequence continues at coordinate 22,676 of CALKXZ010000161.1, forward strand.
GGAGACATGGCCTGTGGTTTGCAAATTAACTGGGCACGCAAGTGAAGTTTTCTCCTCCATCCTCCCTGAGATGGTTTGCAGCGCGGTCACTGGACCGCGCTGATTTTTTCCCCGTCGTCTGCCTAAGAACGAGCTGCGGTCTTCATCGCCGCCGAAAATGCATCGACATACACCGAAATCTTACACCGACGGTTGAGCTTCGCTGAAACCTGCATTACAATGGCGGGCTTAGTCCGATTACGCCCTACCGAGATTCTCTTACGTGAACAAGACCACCGTCAGCGCCAAACCTGCAGAGGTTAAACGTGAATGGTTCGTTATCGATGCCGAAGGTAAGACTCTCGGTAACGTAGCAACTGAATGCGCCCGCCGTTTGCGAGGTAAGCATAAGCCCACCTATACCCCTCATGTTGATACCGGCGACTACATGGTTGTCATCAATGCCTCGAAGGTAGTGGTGACCGGCAACAAATTCAAAAACAAGCTGTATCGGCACCACACGGGTTACATTGGCAACCTGAAAACAACCAACTTTGAGAAGCTGCAGCAAACTCACCCTGAGCGGATCATAGAACTTGCGGTGAAAGGCATGCTGCCGAAAAACCCGCTTGGCCGTGCTATGTACGGCAAGCTACGGGTATTTGCTGATGCCAAACACACGCACCAGGCACAACAGCCACAGCCTCTGGAAATCAAGGGAAGTAATCGGTAATGGCAGCTCAGCAGTTTTACGGCACAGGCCGTCGAAAATCATCCACCGCGCGCGTGTTCATGCATTCCGGTAGCGGTAAAATTATTGTCAATGACAAGCCGTTGGATCAGTACTTTGGTCGCAAGACCGCTCATATGATCGTGCGTCAACCCCTCGAACGTACCGACACACTGAGCAACTTCGATTTCAAGATCACCGTCAAGGGCGGTGGTGGTAGTGGTCAAGCCGGGGCTATTCGCTTGGGCATCTCGCGGGCACTGCTCGCCTATGACGAAGCGCTACGTCCGCCATTGCGCGGTGCCGGATTCCTGACTCGCGATGCTCGCGAAGTGGAGCGCAAGAAAGTAGGGCTGCGCAAAGCGCGTAAGGCGACTCAGTACTCCAAGCGTTAATGGCGAGTCGCTGCTACCTCGCGGCATGCACATTTTTTAAAAGCCCCGTTTGTCGGGGCTTTTTTTTGTCCACTGTATCCGTACTGTTACAAATTTGGCGTTTGCAGAAGCTCCGATAGTCTGTGCTTCCGTGAATCCGTGTCTGTGAGTATCATCATTACGTCTGAATAACCCCTTATTCAAATGCGCCATTGGGTGTAGTGTTTATCGTATGAATGCACCGTTGATCACCAAGCCAACCATGATTCCGGCCCGGCAGATTAGGGAAATTCCCTACAATTACACGTCTTTTTCAGACCGTGAAATAGCTCGGCGCTATCTGGGAGAACCTGGATGGCAGCTCATCGAATCATTGCGCGACGAGCGTCGTACTGGCCAATCAGCGCGTATGCTGTTCGAAGTGCTGGGTGATATCTGGGTTATTGACCGCAATCCGTTTATACAAGAAGACCTACTAGGGAGCCGCCGCCGGCGTGATGCCCTGATTGGGGCACTCAAACACCGCGTGCAGCAGATGGCAGAGCGCTCAGGCGGTGATACCCGTGTTGGCAATCTTATTGATATTGCGGGTACGGCTATTCAATCCTTTGAGAGCCGATTGCGCGAAATGCAATCATTTAGAAAAGTGGTGGCGCAACGGCTACGCGGCGCAACGCACGTGGACAACGTCCGGTTTGATGGCCTTTCTCGGGTATCTCACGTGACCGATGCCACCGACTGGCGGGTCGAACTGCCGTTTGTGGTGCTGACGCCAGACAGCGAAGCTGAGCTTCCCGAGATCGTCAAGCGTTGCATTTCGCTAGAACTCACCATGATTCCACGCGGTGGCGGTACCGGCTACACCGGCGGTGCCATTCCGTTACATGCACGCACGGCTGTAATCAATCTTGAAAAGCTTGATGCTCGCGAGCCGATCAAAAAGATGACATTACCCGCGTCCAATAATCTGGCTCAGCGCGACGTTAATACCATTCGTGTGGAGTCCGGTGTGGTAACACGTCGAGTCAGTGAAGATGCGCAGGCACAGGGATTGGCGTTTGCGGTTGATCCAACATCTCAGGATGCGTCAACAATAGGTGGCAACATTGCCATGAACGCCGGTGGCAAGAAGGCGGTGCTATGGGGCACAACCTTAGATAACCTGTTGTCTTGGCGTATGGTTGACCCGGACGGTCACTGGCTGGATGTAGAACGCCTGGATCATGATCTGGGTAAGATTCATTTGCAGGCCACAGCACGCTTCAAGCTCACCCGCAGCCATGCGTTAACTGGTGAGCTGTTAGGCGAGACTCAAGTTATCGACATACCCGGTACAGCTTTGCGCCAGCAAGGGTTGGGTAAGGATGTCACCAACAAATTTTTAGGCGGCTTACCGGGTGCACAGAAAGAGGGATGTGATGGTCTGATAACGTCGGCTGTCTTTATTTTGCATCGCATGCCGGAGCATGTACGTACGGTATGCATGGAATTCTACGGACGTGATCTGCGCCAGGCAGTACTGGGTATCACCGAAGTCAAGGACTACATTGACGGAACGGCTGGCATTGAGCTGGCAGGCCTGGAACATCTGGATGACCGTTATATTAAAGCGGTCAAATACAGTGCAAAAGCCGCCCGTGGTGAATTACCCAAGATGCTGCTGATAGCAGATTTGGTCAGCGACGATGCACAGCTAGTGGGTAAGGTTGCGTCTGGAATCGTGCAACTGGTAAATCAGCGCGGTGCAGAGGGTTTTATTGCGGTCAGCGCTGAGGCGCGTAAGCAGTTCTGGGCCGCTCGGTCAAGAACTGCTGCTATTGCGGCGCATACCAATGCATTCAAGATTAATGAAGATGTGGTTATACCGCTGCCACGATTGGCTGATTACAGTGAAGGCATTGAACGAATCAACATTGAACACGCACTGAGCAACAAACTCATGATGCTGGAGCAAGTGCGTGGGTTGCTTAGTTCCAATGACGTACAAGCACTGGTGTCGCTTCCGGGTGATGACAGTGACGAGAACCGCGATATCGTAAACAGCAGTATTCAAGCGGGTGTGTGCATGCTTGATGAGGTGCATGACAAATGGAGCAAGCTCCATAAACAGCTTCAGGACTCGGACCAACAGTTTCTTGATGCGTTGCGCCGTGGCGTGGAACCACAAGAGGTTGATGATTGTGTGCAGGCCTTATTGAATCGTGATGATGTTATCTCGTATCGCAGCTCTGTGGAGAAACCGTTAAAAGAGCGGTTCTCTGGTAAACGTTACATGCGCTTGCTTGAGAAAATTGACTGTATTCACGAGCAATATCGACCACAACGGCTGTTTGCTGCGTTGCACATGCATGCGGGTGACGGGAATATTCATACCAACATACCGGTCAATTCCAATGACTACGTCATGATGCGTCAGGCGGTTCGAAGCAATAGGTATATAGTATTTTGGCGAACCAAAAACCACACAATTTTTTTCAGGTTGCTCTGGCAATTAAGCATTCCTTGGCGCAGCACGCAGTTGGAATAAAAGAGCCGCCGCGCATTTTCTGCCAGCTGATTTGTC
>CALKXZ010000162.1 GCA_938003775.1 uncultured Granulosicoccus sp.
AGTTTAATGGTTGTACCCAAACGCGTCACTTGCAGATTCACCATATCAAGCATTGGGCCGATGGCGGCTCTACATGTGTAGAGAATGGAGTTTGTCTTTGCACTGCACATCACCGGTTGGTGCATGAGGGCGGTTACCGCATTGAGCGTGTTGATGAACGGGCATCCACACGGAATGAGCAGTTTATTCGGCAACGAGCCACGCAAGATGCATCCAATCAGTGTTCAAACAAACAGTCTTCAGGGAGCCGCCATTCAAACAATCAGCCTTCAGACAATCAGTCGTCGGACAATCAATCTTCAGTCAATCACGACTCAGGCAATCCATATTCAGAAAATCAAATAGAAACATTACTGCGAAATAGCCGAGAGTCGTTTGACTATGTGCGCCAGTTATTACCAACGCGATTCCGTTTTCGAATTGTTGATCCGAGTGGGCGTGATATTCGAGATATCCCGATGGCAGCGGGTGCACCGACCAAACTGGACCAGGACCAGGACGATAACCTGACAGTCGGAATCATCTGACTCTGTTCGCTCTATACGTGTAGACAATAACCCAAACAAGAAAACAATCAAGCCAGTAACTTTATAATCCAACGTGAACACGCAAGATCCAGAGTATATAATTACAATGACGCCAACACTGACCCTAGGATGTTTCAATGTATGCCGCTACAGAGACAGTGCAACAATTCTGGCGCAATATACTATGAAACGCGTTGGTTAACGATAAAAGCATTAATTCTATGGCTCTACCCTGTCGTCTAGTAAACCAGCGCTGCAACTGTATTGCCGATCGCTTAGCTGATCAAGTGAAGATAATAATGTCATCGCGAAGCTGTTTGACGAGCACCGAATACACAGAAAACAACCAGCAACGAGGTGATAAGCATAGCTGTACTGACGCTCTCGCCGAGGATCATCGCAGCGAGTAACAATCCGAAAAATGGTTGTAACAGCTGCAGCTGCCCGACGGCGGCGATACCACCCATTGCCAAGCCGCGATACCAGAAAACAAAACCGATCAGCATGCTGAATAGAGACACGTAGACAAGCCCTAACCAGGATGCGCCTGCGATGTTTTCGAAACTAACAGGCTTTAGTAGAACTGCGAATATCAACATAATGGGTAGTGTAATAACCAGAGCCCAACAGATCACCTGCCAGCCGCCATAGTGTCTTGATAGTACAGCACCTTCTGCATAGCCCAGCCCACAAACCGCAACCGCACCTAGCATGAGTAGATCGCCGGTAAGATTGGCGTCGGTGCCGCTGCGCAATGCAAATCCTGCAACCAATGCACTACCAAGTAACGAAAATCCCCAGAAGGCCAAACGTGGTCGCTCACCAGCGCGCAGTACGCCAAACAATGCCGTTACCATGGGCAGTATCGCGATATAGACAACCGAATGGGCAGCGGTAATATGCTGTAACGCCAAAGCAGTCATGAGCGGGAAACCGACAACAACACCGAAAGCCACAATAATAAACGGCCACGCATCTGAACGAACGGGTTTGGGCACACGGAAAATCACCAGTAGCAACAGTCCAATCAACCCGGCGATGCTGGCTCTGGCAATCGTTAAAAATACCGGGTCAAAATCTGTCACTGCTACGCGCGTGGCTGGTAATGAGCCACTGAATATCAACATACCCAGAAAGCCGTTAATCCACCCGTTTGTTGTGTTGCTCATACATGTCGTCAATCCAATGATGAACAAGTTTAGGATGGGCTAATCCGAAGCACCAGATACAATAGAGTACAATCTGGACGTACTGTACTGGTAACAGTTAGAGCACAGATAAACATCAAGACCACACCACAAACACCATCGGGCACACTGATCGCAGATGTCATGGCCAGTGTTAATCAACGAATCGCCTCACGCTCATTGACGCCCGGCGCAAGATTGCCATCGATTCGCCAGGCTGCTCAATCTCTCGGCGTGTCAAAATCCACCGTTGTCGAAGCCTATGATCGCCTACGCGCTGAGGACATCATTCAATCCAGGCCCGGCGCCGGTTATTACGTCTGTGCACCGCTGGCGCCGCTATCGTTGGCCACAGTAGAACCGCGTTTAGATCGAGACGTTGATCCGCTTTGGATCTCCCGGCAATCTCTGGATGCACCGACCGATATCCTCAAACCCGGATGCGGCTGGCTACCGGCCGACTGGATGCCAGAAGCAGGCTTACGTCGAGCATTACGCAAGGCGGCGAAATGCTCTGATTCTGTGCTGACCGATTACGCCACAGCAAAGGGGCTTGAACCGCTGCGCGATCTACTCTCTAGACGTCTCGCCACCCACGGCACCCGCCTTTCTCCTGCAAACATTCTGCTGACAGAATCGGGCACCCAGGCCATTGACCTGCTGTGCCGCTGCCTGCTAAGACCAGGCGATACGGTACTAGTGGATGATCCGTGTTACTTCAATTTTCACGCGCTACTCAAAGCTCACCGAGTGCAAGTAGTCAGTGTGCCGTACACGAAAAATGGGCCGGACACGGATAAATTCGACAGTATCTTACAGGCGCATAAACCACATTTATACATCACCAACGCGGGCATTCACAATCCCACTGGCGCTAGCTTGGCCACCGACACCGCGCATCGTATTTTGACATTGGCAGAGCAGCACGATGTGCGGATCATCGAGGATGATATCTTCGCCGATCTCGAAGACAAACCAGCTGTGAGACTTTCTGCCCTGGACGGATGCCGCCGGGTTTGTCTTATTGGCAGCTTTTCAAAAACTATATCAGCATCAGTACGTTGCGGCTTTATCGTCGCACCCTCAGATTGGGTGGAACAATTGCTAGATCTGAAAGTGGCTATTTCATTCGGCAGCAGTAACCTGGCCGCTGTTATCACACTGTCCATGCTCACTGACCCTGGCTATCGCAAGCATATCGAGTCTGTACGCCATCGTCTTGCGGTTTTACGAGACCGAGTTCGCCAACAACTTGCCAAACTGGATATCGTACCGTGGATTGATCCTCGCGCAGGTTTATACCTTTGGTGCACACTCCCCGATAATCTGGACTCTGCCGCTGTCGCACGCGAAGCACTATCCCATCAAATCGTACTAGCACCAGGCAACGCATTTAGTTTGAGTCAGAATTTCAGTAACTACATGCGGTTCAATGTTGCACAATCGTACGACCAACGAGTTTTCACAGTGCTTGAATCATCCATGGATACCGTACGGCGTAGAAAAAATACTTGAGCATATGTCTCTCACCTCTCATAGACTAACACCTCGTGTTACGTTGAATGCTTGCTGGTCAGTGCCCATAAACCAGCTGCTGACAAGAGTGTCCCACCCGCTAGATTGAATCGTTTTTGTGCGCGTGGAGACGTGAGTATTGTTTTGGCTCTTGCAGCAAACACGGCATAGGCCAGCGCGTTTAACGTCGCCAGCACAACAAAGGTAAGTGACAGTATCCACAGTTGTGGGTTAACGGCTCTACTGGTATCTAAAAATTGGGGCAGAAACGCCACGAAGAAAATAATTCCTTTAGGGTTTAGTGCTGTCACAAGCCAGGTGTTTGTGAACAGTTGCCAGCTCGAGCCTAATGCACTTGGGGTGTCTAATTCAATTGAGTTAATGCCAGTACGAATCAGCTTTATCCCCAGATACAGTAAATACAATCCACCCACCCATTTAATCACAGTGAACCAGATTGCCGATGCCGCCAATAACGCGCCCAACCCCAACAAGGACAGCACAAGCGCGGTCGAATCCCCTAATGCAACAGCGGCAACCAGTGGTATGTTGGCTTGACGTCCGTGCGCGAGCGAATAACTGATCACGGTAAGAATGGTTGGTCCTGGGATGATTAGCAACACGATGGACGCTGCCACAAACGCAAGCCACAGTTCAAAGATCATATAGGCTATTGCTTTTAAGTGATGGTTGTAGGTAACCCGCTATCTTGAATACTGGGGTACTGCTGCGGGTATACGAGCTTTGGCTAATAAATTCCGTAACGCTTCTGGCTCACACGGTTTGTGTAGCATTGGGTAGCCTAGTGCTTTTATAGCCATTAAGCGATCAGGTGCAATATCCCCTGTCAGAATGATAGCGGGTATATCGCGTTTGAGGTGTTGGCGTACACGGTCGATAACCTCACCGCCGGTCTCGCCGTCACGCAGGCGATAATCACTGAGAAGAACATCCGGCACTTCGCCTATTTCATCCAGTTGGCTTAAGGCCTGATCGCCAGAACCTGCCGTCATCACCACACAGCCCCAGGTTTCTAACAACCCTTCAACTGCCAAACACACCTCTTCTTCATCATCGATAACCAGTACAAATAGCTGATCAATAAAATCTGCGGATGTACTGTCCAGATGTGGTGAGAAACGACATTGCTGTGGATCTCCTAATGGCACTGCCACCGCAAATGTGGCTCCTTCGCGAATTCTGGAACTCACTTTAATGTCCACATCCAGCAGTTGAGACAAACGTTTTACGATCGACAAGCCGAGCCCTATTCCCTGATTACGATCCCGTTCAATATTGCCCAGTTGCACGAACTCTTCAAAGACTCTTTCCTGATCAGCGATAGGTATGCCAATGCCCGTGTCTTCAACTGATACCCAAACGCGATCAAGCTCTCTGCGCGTTGAGATAGTTACCCCGCCACTACGGGTGTAGCGAATGGCATTGCTGGCCAGATTTCTTATCAGCCGCTCCAGCAACATCGCGTCGGTAAAGATCACATGGTCTTCCAGCTCAACGTTAAATTGAAGATTTTTCTCCCGGGCAAGCGGTTTGAATTCACCCTCTATCTGGGTTAGCAATAGATCTAGATAGACATGCTGTTTATTGACAGAAAAGGTCCCAGCATCGAGCTTGGAAATATCCAGCAGTGCATTAAACAATTCTTCAAGCGATTTAACCGATGAATCAATTTTACCCACCAGGGTTTTGTGTTTGGTTTCACGAGTCTGAAGCTCCAGAGTTGCCGTAAACAGCCTGAGCGAGTGCAAGGGCTGGCGTAAGTCATGGCTGGCAGTTGCCAGAAATTTTGACTTGGCATGATTGGCTTGTTCTTCGCGTTTGAGTGCTATCTCAGCGCGCCGTTTTTCATGGCGCAGGTTTTCTAGCAAATCCAGATTCTCATTGCGCATATTTATGGATTGCATGATAGACACACGCACACTGCGAGAAGTGCCCAAACAAACAACTAAATACAACAGTATGAGACCGCCGATCCACTGGTAGGCGCTATCTTCAAACCCTGACATGCGATAGGCCACTGGCAGCATGATAGGAAAGATATACAGCACGTACATGGGTAATAAATGCGAGATAGCGGCTGTAGCACTGGCAACCATACCCGTGAGTACCATGACGATCAGTAAGTTTGTCAGTGGGTCGTCCTGTGACACCGCAAAATACGCAAAAATGCCAAAACAAACGGACAAGATAGTAGCCATCAGCGTGGCTATGGCAATACGTGAATTAACATTGCTTTCAGTTGCTGGATTGCGCATCCAGTGCCGCAGCAGTAGCGCGCGCAGCAGCGTCAAAGCCACGATAGCCGCAAACCAGGAAAGCCTAACACCCAGTGATAACTGGTCCTGCAATGCCACAAAAAATGCCAACGCAGTCAGCAACGTTCCAACCAATATCCACACCAGGTTGCCGCATAACAGCGCAAACTGCGCCACTCTGATCGCTGGATTTCGCTCAGCCATCGGGCGGCAGCACCATCTTCAAACGAACGTTGCCCAATTCAATGAGATCATGATTCAGGATTTTACGTCGGCGACGCAATTCAACCTGATCGTTGACCGACACCAAACCCTGATCAATCAGCTGTTTGGCTTCAGCCCCACTCATAGCAAGCCCTTCAAATTTCAGGATTTTGTATAGCTCGACTGGTTCCCGATCGAGAATTACAGACTGATACGGGCTTTCCTGAGCGTCACGCTCTTCTGCCATGAGGCCCTGGGTCGTTGCTAATCATGGTGCCAAGAGTACACTCATGTGACGCAGGGGTAAAACTGGATAGAATTAAATCTAGCTGGCTTTGGCCATTAACACTTCATTGCTGTTAATGGTGCTGATCAATTCGTCCAACACCGCATCCGCCTGGGCGTTGTCAATCTGACAAGTACCAGCTGCCGCGTGGCCACCACCGCCATGCTTGAGCATCAGCTCGCCCACATGGGTTTTACAGGATCGGTCAAAAATGGACTTACCGGTTGCAAAAACCGTGTTCTGTTTCTGGAACCCCCACATCTGGTGAATCGAGATGTTGCACTGAGGGAACAGCGCATAGATGCTAAATCGGCTGCCCGGATAAATAACGTCCTCATTGCGCAGATCAAGCACCACTAGATTTTCGTGCACCGTACTGCAGCGCAGCAATTGTGCCTTGAATGCTTCGGCATGCTCCTGATACAACTCTACCCGTTCACGCACATCCGGCAACGCCAAAATCTCCTCGATTGAAGACTCCTTGCATGAATCTATTAACGACATCATTAGTGCGTAATTGGAAATTCGGAATTCACGGAACCGTCCTAGGCCTGTGCGTGAGTCCATCAACATGTTGAGCAATTCCCAACGGGCTGGTTCCAGTACATCTTGCATGGAAAACTGCGCAGAATCGGCCTTGTCTACCGCTTCCATCATCCCATCCCATCGAGCAGGAAACGTATCGTGTCCGCCAAAGTGCTTCCACACGACACGTGCGGCCGATGGTGCAGCTGCATCGATAATATAGTTTGCCACACTGGTATCGTTGCGTTGCATCTCCGACTCATGATGATCGAACACAAGATGTGCTCCGGCCACAAATGGCAAATTGGTGGTGATATCACGCGGCCCGATATCTATCTTGCCATCCTGCATGTCCTTGGGATGAACAAAAGTAATGTCATCAATCAAATCAATATGTTTGAGCAACACAGCGCAAACCAGACCATCGAAGTCACTGCGGGTCACAAGGCGATAGGAGTCGGTCATTAGTATTAACGTCACAAGTCAGAAAGCATGATGGGTAAAATCGGCCACCCATACTCATTCATTGAGTCGTGATTCTGTAACAGTGCGTTAACTGTCGGTCTTTTACTGCAGTAAAGACCACTGCGTCACAGAAATCGCAGGGGCCGTGCAGGAAAAACTGGCTACTTGCTCTCCAGCGCCGCCTTTAATGACAAGGCGAGCGCGGAGGGCTGGGTAACCGGCTTAGCACTGGGTTTAGGGCTGGACTTCGCATTGGGCCCATTACTTTGCCCATCACCCTGCCTAGTACTTCCCCGGGAGCCTTGGCTGGCGCTTTGGCCGTCGCTTTGACGAGGGCTACGGCCAGAATTTCGACCAGAGCCACGGCCAGAGCTATGTTCATTGGCATCATCACTCAAACGCATTGTTAAGCCGATACGTTGTCGGTTCACATCCACACTCATGACCTTAACCTTGACGATATCGCCAGCCTTAACCACATCACGAGGATCTTTAACGAATGTATCACTCAGCGCAGAGATATGGACCAAGCCATCTTGGTGTACGCCAACATCAACAAACGCACCAAAGGCGGTCACGTTCGTGACCTTGCCTTCCAGAACCTGATTGGGTTGCAAATCACCAATCTTCTCCACACCGTCAGCAAATTTCACAGCGCGAAATTCAGGCCTTGGGTCGCGGCCTGGTTTTTCCAGTTCGCGCAGAATATCCTGAACCGTGGGTAGTCCAAATTTTTCGTCGGTGAAGTTTGCCGGTTCCAGCGAACGCAGAACGCTGACATCGCCAATCACATCAGACAGTGGTTTGTTTAACTGATCAATGATTCGTTTAACCACCGGGTAGGCCTCGGGATGCACCCCGGACGCATCCAGCGGATTGCGACCCTTGGGGATACGCAGAAATCCTGCCGCCTGTTCAAAGGCTTTGGGACCGAGACGAGGTACTTTTTTGAGTTCAGCGCGGCTTTTGAATGCACCTTGCTCATTGCGATAAGCAACAATATTGTTAGCAAGAGTTGGTGTCAATCCGGCCACGCGAGATAACAGAGCTGCTGAGGCAGTATCCAGATCAACACCCACGGCGTTAACACAATCCTCCACGCAGGCAATCAGGCTTCTGGCCAAAGCGGTTTGTGAAACATCATGTTGGTACTGCCCGACACCAATGGCCTTTGGGTCAATTTTGACAAGTTCTGCGAGTGGATCTTGCAGACGCCGTGCAATGGAGACGGCCCCGCGGATGGTGACATCAAGTTCGGGGAATTCGTCCTCGGCCACCTTGGACGCAGAGTATACCGACGCGCCCGCTTCAGATACGACAACCGTGGTCATGTGGCGCTGGTGCGTTGCTTGCAGAGCGGCGACATTAGCCACCAGTTCCTGCGCCAGTTTTTCAGTTTCACGACTGGCGGTGCCGTTGCCAACAGCAATCAGTTGCACCTGGTGTTTTACACATAAAGCGCTGAGCGTTGATAACGCCTCCCGCCATTGTTTCTGTGGCTGATGCGGATACACCGTTGCATGATCAACAACCTTGCCGGTTTCATCAACCACAGTCACCTTTACCCCGGAGCGGTAACCTGGGTCTAATCCTAATGTGGGACGCGCTCCAGCGGGTGCGGCCAATAAAAGATCCTGTAGATTGGCAGCAAACACACTAATAGCCTGGGCATCGGCACGCGCTCGCAGTTCAGCAAACAATTCTGTTTCTAAGTGTAGCGAGAGTTTGATCTTCCAGGTCCAGGCGACCACCTGTGCCCGCCAGTCATCGCCGGACTTACCGGTGTGTTGAAACCCAACGTGTGAACCTAGCTTGCTAATCAAGCCCGCATCGCCGAATTCATCACCTTGCTTTAGCAACAAACTTAAAGACAGCACACCCTCAGCACGTCCTCGAAACATGGCCAGCGCACGATGCCCGGGAACCTGTTTGTAAGGCTCCTGATGGTCAAAATAGTCACTGAATTTAGCCCCTTCATGCTCGCGACCTTTAATGACACTGGCACAGACATAAGACTGATCGACCAGCGCAACACGCAGCTTTGCAATCAATGCGGCATCTTCAGCAAATCGCTCCATGAGAATGTATCGAGCACCCTCCAGAGCTGCCTTTTCATCACTAACCTTCGCCACAAAACGGGCTGCCTCAACCATGGGGTCTTTGTGTGGCTCTGACCACAGCAGATCAGCTAAGGGTTCGAGTCCTGCCTCAATAGCTATCTGACCTTTGGTGCGCCGTCTTTTCTTGTACGGCAAGTACAAGTCTTCCAGCTCTGCCTTAGTCTGCACTGCTGCAATACGTGCACGCAACGCCTCATCCAGCTTCCCTTGCTCATCAATGGCTGAGGCAATGCTCACACGCCGATCTTCAAGGTCACGTAAATAGCTCAGGCGCTCTTCAAGCTGGCGTAGTTGTGAATCGGACAAAGCCCCTGTCAACTCTTTACGGTATCGGGATATGAACGGTACCGTTGCACCACCGTCGAGTAACTCGACAGCCGCCTGAACCTGACTGGCACTGGCCTGTATCGCATCGGCGATAATCTGATTGATTTTTTTGCTCATGCCTGACTTGTCTGCTTCGACAGCTGATCTCTGACCTGGATAAGTTCAGCCATGATTGATATGGCAATTTCTGCCGATGTACGGCTGCCAATGGACAAGCCCACTGGCCCACGCAATCTGGCAATGGCCGACTCAGAAACATCCAGGCCAGCCAGTCGAACACAGCGTTTCTCATAGTTTCGGGCCGAACCCAATGCCCCGACAAAAAAAGCCTCGCTGGGTAAGGCTTCAATGAGCGCCAGATCGTCAATGTTGGGATCGTGGCTTAATGCCAGCACTGCACTGCGTGTATCAGTTGCACTACTGAGTACCGCATCGTCGGGGCTGTCTGCCAGAATCGGTATTTGTTGTAAGTCCCAAGCATCTCGAAATTGTTCGCGTGGGTCGACCACGATCACATCGAAATCAAGTGCATGGGCAAATTGTGCCACATAGTGTGACAACTGGCCTGCACCAACCAGTAGTAATCGCCATGAGGGTCCGAAAACCTGCTGCAGTGTTTCGCCGTCCCAGCTGAATTGATCTGTGCGTGTTGCCACTGACACCGTGGCGGCAAGGTCGCCAATATGAACCTGTCGACGAACACGTTGGCGTTCATCCAGATGCTGCAAGATGCTTTGCAGTGCCGAGGCTTGCGTCAGAGTTTCGAATACCAGCTCCAGTTCGCCGCCACAGGCAAGTCCAAATCGGCGCGCCTGATCATCATTCACCTTATGTGTATGGGTACGGGCCAAACCCTGGCCACGAAACGCCTCTGAGAGTTGCTTTTCGACACAACCACCGGACACCGAGCCAACTAATACACCGTCTTCACGTACCGCAGCAATGGACCCTGCCGGACGAGGCGAGGATCCCCAGGTACGTGCAACCGTGACGAGTTCAACGCCATGGCCTGCGTTAAGCCAATCTGCCGCCGTGCCCAGCACTTGCTCGGCACTGTTGTCCATTGTCATTTCTGCTACCCGCGCCATCAGTACAATCAGATTGCGTCGGAGTATATCTTTTGTGGCCTGGTTAGGTGGCCACTACACGCAAACCGATATCAGGCGAGGCGCGACAATAGAGTATTCAGCACGGGACCGACCACGGATAAGGCGAGGGCTTCATCGGCGCCGCCCATCTGGAAAGCGCGTCCAGGCATTCCCCAAACGGCACTGCTCTGCTGGTCTTGAACAATCGTCGGTGTACCCGTTTTATGTAGCCGTGTAAGACCTAATGCACCATCCTCACCCATACCGGTTAGCAAGACCCCAACAACACCTCGACCCACTGAATCAGCCAGACTGTTGAACATGACATCTACAGAAGGCCTGTGCCCGCTGACCGGTGCGGTGTCTGTGACTTGACAAAACAAGTTACCGTTGCGTTTGACAATACTCAGGTGTTTATCACCCGGGGCCACATAACCAGCACCCGGCTTGATTTGTTCACCATCTTGCGCCAGTGCAATAGTAAACCGAGATGCGCTATCGAGTCGCTGTGCGAACGGTTGCATAAATCGCTTGGGCATATGCTGGGTTACGACCACAGCGCAGTCGGATGCGTAAAAATCTGTTAACACCTGGCGCAGCGCCTCGGGTCCGCCGGTCGATGCACCGATAGCGACCAACCTTTTCAAATTACCTGACGGTGTTCGATCCAACTGAACCCGGCGATTGATCTTCGTAAGATCCGGCAATGCTGTGTTGTTAACTGGCTCTGACGAGGGCGCAACCTTCACGCGCGCCGCATTTTTCACACGGCGTATGATCTCTTCGGTATACAAGCGTAGATCTTCCTGGTTCGCCGCATCACGCTTGACCATAAAATCAACGGCTCCAGCCTCTAATGCATCCAGCGTTACTGCAGCACCTGCCTCGGTCAGTGAAGAGACCATCACTACCGGTATAGGACGCAACCGCATCAAATTGCGCAGAAACGTCAAGCCGTCCATGCGTGGCATTTCAACATCCAGTGTTAACACATCAGGTGGCGTGCGCTTGATTATGTCACGCGCCTCAAAGGGGTCCAGTGCGTGACCGATGACAGTAAGCGCCGGGTCCTGAGACAACACTTTTTCCAGGAACGCGCAAACGACTTTCGAATCGTCCACGATCAAAACCTTGTGTGGCTGCACAAGGCTCATAAGCGCTCGTAGACGGTGTTAGAGATCCGTCTGTATACATCACTGCACTGCGAGATCGTCTCGGAATGTCCGAGAAAAAGCGTGCTACCAGGATCTTGCAGTTTTGCCATACCGCGTACCACTTTTTCCTGTCGCTCTACATCAAAATAGATCAACACATTGCGACAGAAAATGACATCCACACCTTGTCTAATCGGCCACGGCCCGAACAGGTTCATGTACTTACAAACCATCATCGACACCAGCTCATCCTTGGCCTGTAGCATGCCATCGGACTGTCTAGCGAACCAGAGTTGCGTCTGCTCCGGTGACATACCTCTGAGCTCGGTGGGTTTATATCGACCGCGTTGCGTCTGCCCGACCATTTTTGAATCGATATCTGTACACAAGATACGTACAGGGCGTCTGCCGGTATGTTCAGCTTCCAGCGCCGTCATCGCAATTGAATAGGGTTCTTGCCCAGAGCTGCAACCGGCAGACCATATGCGAATAGGCTTTCGACTATTTTGTTCCGACTGTAAGCGCGGAATTATGACCTGTCCCAGTTGCTCAAAATGATGTGGCTCTCGAAAAAAATAGGTCAGGTTTGTCGTAATAGTATCGATAAATTCGATACGTTCGGGATGTGTGCTTTGACTCAGTACCTCTAAATACTCTTCAAAACTGTTCAGGCCCAAAGCCCGCACGCGACGGGAAAAACGGGTCATTATCATCGCCCTTTTGGTCTCGTCCAGGCTGATACCGGTTTGCTCCAGTGTCAGCTTACGAAACCCGTCGAAGACTACGTCCGTTAACTCAAACGAACGCGAATCATAGGCAGGGTTCATGCAGCAGCGCCGTTCCCTGTCGCACTGTGAACATCCACGCCCAGATCAGCCAAGCCTGCAAGCAGCGTGTCACTGGCTGTAGGCAACATAGATTCAATGAGCGTAGGTTGAGCACGCTGACACATCACTAAAAACTGAACCGCAGCGGTATCAATCCGCTCTACTGATGCACCGTCGAATGCTAAGCTTTGTCCCGAGCGTATGGCACCATCCACGCTGGTATAGAGCTCGGGTAATGAATTCAGATTGAACTGCGCGGGCAGCGCAACGTTCAGACTCTCGTCACTCACGACAAGGCCCCTTCTGGCAAACCTTCCAGGCTAGACGCAATGACAGGTTCCAGATTTATCAGTATCACCATCTTGTTGTCTATTTGTCCAAGTCCACGAATATAACTGCCATGCAGCGATGCACTGAGGTCTACATCGTCTTGAATAGCATCCTGACTCAGGTGATACACATCGGACACCAGATCAACCACCAGACCAACAACGCGCACCTGCTCATCGCTTTCAACATGCACAATGATAATGGCTGTGGTGGACTTGTACTCAACAACCGGTAGGCTGAATTTCTTACGCAGGTCAATAATCGGTACGATAGCACCACGCAGGTTAATCACGCCCAACAAATAGTCGGGTGAATTGGGCAACGGTGTATAGGGCCCCCAACTCTTTATTTCCTGCACCTTCAGTATCTCAACACCATACTCTCCATCTCCGAGCAGGAAGGTCAGATACTGATCAGCTGTTTCAGCGATTTCTTTTGATTCTATTGGATTTGCTTGCATGGTCTTATCGATGCTCTGTTCTATGTCGCTTCACAGTGACGTGTGGTTCAAGCCGCTTCACTCAGGGCCGTGTCTTGTTTGAATCCGTTGGGATCCAATATCAGTGCGACAGCCCCATCGCTCATAATGGTCGCACCAGCCAATCCCTCAACCGGTTTGTAGTTCCGTTCAAGTGGTTTGATAACCACTTGCTGTTGACCCAGTATGTCATCCACCAATAGGCCACAACGCTGTTTGTGGGTTTCCACAATAACAACCATCCTGGCAGGTTCCGGCGCATTGAGTTCAAACTGCTGCGCAACATCGATCGTTGGCAGATAGACTCCGCGAAAGCGACAAACATCTCCCGCGCCAGGCAGTGTGGTGAACTCGGTCTGAGCCAGCTCCATAGTCTCTACAATGCTTAAAATAGGGATAACGAACACCTGTTCAGCAATGCGCACCAGTTGTCCATCTAAAATAGCCAATGACAGTGGTAACTTGATTTCTACAGTCGTACCTGTGCCAAACTTAGAATGCACATGGACCCGTCCACCTAAGTCCACAATATTTCGACGCACGACATCCATGCCCACCCCACGCCCAGACACATCACTGATCTGTTCCGCAGTTGAAAATCCCGGCGCAAAGATTAGCTGATTGATCTGATCATCGGATAAATCATCATCTGGGTGCACGATGCCTTTCTCGCGCGCTTTGCCCAGAATTTTTTCACAATTGATACCGCGACCATCATCTTTGATCTCAATAATGACGTTCCCGCTTTCTTGCCGGGCTGACAACTCCAGCACACCGGTTACAGATTTATTGGCAGCCGTGCGTTCATCCGGTGTTTCAAGGCCATGATCCAGTGAATTACGCACCAGATGCACCAGAGGGTCTACCATCCGTTCGAGCACGGTTTTATCCAGCTCTGTTGTACCACCTTCCATCACCAACTCAACATCCTTGTCCAATTTCTTGGACAAATCTCGCACCAGTCTCGGCAGGCGGCTGAAGGCTGATGAGATCGGTAGCATACGCACCTGCATAACACTCTCCTGCAGGTCACGCGTATGGTGTTCAAGATCAGCCAGGCGCTCTCGTAATTCTTGAACATCAATCGGGTCAGCGCTGTCACCCACACGGCTGAGCATCGACTGCGTGATTACCAGCTCGCCCACCATGTTAATCAGCTGATCAATCTTGTCCGTGGCAATACGGATAGTACTGGATTCCCCACCGCCAGATTTCGCAGCACCTTCTTTAGCGGCGGCAGGTTTTTCAGGTTTTTTGCCAGGCGCACCGGTCGCAGCTGGCGCATCAGACACCGGTGATTCAGCAGACGTTTGAATGGCCGCTGGTACGTCTGTGTCGGGTACCGGTATAGCTGTTATATCCAGCTTACAATCATCCTCAACCCACTCGAATATTTCACGGATTTCTGCTTCGGGAACGCCGCCGCGTAGTTCACCCGACCACTGCAAATAACACAGCGCAGGATCATAGTCAGCCCAGGCCGGTAGATCCGTACAATCGGGCTTTATCTCAAGCGGTCCTAGACGGGCAACCTCACGCAATAGCAGCAACGGATCGTTACCGCGTTTAAGAAATTCCCGATCCGGTACAAAAGACAGTGTCCAGTCTGGTGCCACGTCTGCAACTGGCTCCGTGGTGTCAGTGGCTGTTGTATTACCCGACGAGTCAGCAGCCGGATCTGCACCACTACCATTGACCACAGAGGCTTCAAGTTTTGCTTGTGTCTCTAAGCGCTTTTCATGATCACCTGCATCACCAGAGCGGCTATCCTCCAATATGGTTTGCACGATATCCAGCCCGGCAAACAGTAAGTCCACATCAGATTCAACGACAGCGCGACGCTCCGCACGCATTTCATCGAGCAGTGTTTCCATGTGGTGGGTCAGCTCAGACATCGGCTGATAACCAAAGCTTGCAGCTCCCCCTTTAATAGAGTGTGCAGCGCGAAATACTTCGTTTAAGGTATCAGCACTGCTGTCACCTTCACCCATACGCATCAATCCCTGCTCAAGCAGCTCGATGTTTTCAAGGCATTCTTCGAGAAACATGAGTTTCAGTTCCTCGAGATCATCGTCCTCCATCGTATTGGTTCCTGTGTGGTGAATTATGAAATGACAGCCGTCGCGCTCGTGGCAGTCTGACCCGCGTTCAATTGCATAACGGCGCTGTGTCCAACTTGTTAAGCATCGGAGTTACCAGAAGTAACCCTAGCGGTCATTGAGTCAGCCAAATCGGTAACATGCACATCGAGTGCTCATCGACTGTGCACGTAACACTTAGCGCTGAACAATTAGTCCCACCATGCCGTTACACCGAGGACCGAACCAAAGCCTGCATAAGAGACGCGATTTCGTATGAAGATGAGAACCCTCCTGGTGGTATGCATGATTGCTGCTGGTGTTGTGCCGATGGGCATCGCCAGTCTAATCATTACTCGACACGCCAGCTCGATGATGTATGACAACACCTACAACTTACTAAACGCAGAAATTTCCGGGCGCAAAGGTTATATCGAAAGTTACCTGCACACTGTCGAAGGTCAGAACCAAGCACTGGCTGAAAACTTGATGGTCAAGAACGCTATGCGTGACTTCACCAACGCTTTTGCGGACCTGCCCACCGATCTGGGCCTGGATACCCAACAAACACAAAGCATGACGCAACAGGTCAAGCGCTTTTATCGCGGTGATTTTTCCCGCCGCCTATCTGAACTGGGCCAAGGAAAACCCAATGTGGACAGTATTGTTCCACGCAGTCAGGCCGGGTTGGTAGCACAGCATCTGTACATTGCAGACAACGATAATCCATTGGGTGAAAAAGACGCGTTGCTTGAACTGGATAATGGCAGCCGCTATGACGTGGCCCACCAGAAATTTCACACCGCTTTTCGTACCTACCTGCAAGAGTTTGGTTACTACGACATCTTCCTGATTGAACCTGAAAACGGCAATATCGTGTATTCGGTATTCAAGGAAGTGGACTATGCCACCAGTCTGTGGAACGGGCCTTACCGCAATTCTGGATTATCAGAGGCCGCGCGAGAAGCCATGACACTTCCACAAGGCAGCTCTGTCATCGTGGATTTTAAAGACTACTCCCCATCGTACGGTAGCCCTGCCTCGTTCATCGCCAGCCCCATCTACATCAATGGCGAAGTCGCGGGCGCTCTGGCCTACCAGATGCCTATCGACAGAATTAACCATGTTATGGAGGACCATGCTGGATTGGGTGAAACCGGTGAGCTTGTTTTACTCGGGCCTGATCAACTCATGCGCTCACAATCACGGTTCAGTGATGAATCAACCGTTCTACGTCAATCAATCAATACCGAGTCAGTGACACTGGCACTGCAAGGTAAAACAGGCACCTTGGTCGAAACAGATGACGGTGTTGAATATCTAAGCGCCTATGCGCCACTACAGATTGCTGGACTAGACTGGGTCATCAGCGCACGTATTCAGTCAGACGAAGCGCTCAATTCAGTCAAGTTGCTCCTGATTGAGAGCCTGATCATCACGTTGGTCTCGGCATTCGCTGTTGCCTTAATGGCCTTCTTTGTCGGCCGTCATCTGAATCGCAAACTCGGTGGTGATCCGGCTGATCTACAACGGGCAGCCAACGCGATTGGTCAGGGTGACTTAACAAGTAACCCAGGAGATGAAAACAGCATCGGCACCTTTGGTGCAATTGTAGCCATGCGCACCAAGCTACGGTCGGTACTTGAAGAATCTATTGATGTCGCTAATGAGGTTCGTCACGGTGCCGGTGAACTCTCTGAGGCTAATATTGGCTTAAGCGAACGTACTGAACAGCAGGCAGCGAACCTGGAGGAAACTGCCTCCAGCACCGAAGAAATCACCAGTACCGTAAAACAGAACGCGGAAAACACGCGTAATGCCAATGAACTGGCCATTCAGACGCGTGAGCGAGCTACTGCCACGGGTGATGTGGCAGACCGCGCCGTGAAAGCCATGCAGGACATTACCTCATCCAGTGAGCGCATTGCCGATATCATCAGCGTGATTGATGAGATCGCTTTTCAAACCAACCTACTGGCACTCAATGCAGCGGTTGAGGCGGCACGAGCCGGTGAACAGGGTCGTGGCTTTGCAGTGGTGGCTACCGAAGTTCGTCAGTTGGCAGGTCGAAGTGCATCGGCTGCCAAAGAGATCAAGGACTTAATAGAAGACAGTGTTAATAAGGTAAAGGGTGGCACCAAGCTCGTACAGGAGTCCGGTGGCGAACTGGAGCACATTGTCACATCGGTTACAAAGCTGACCGACATTGTTGGCCAAATTGCTGTAGCCAGCGATGAACAAGCCGCCGGGATTGAGCAAATTAACCAGGCACTGGTGCACATGGATAGCGTCACGCAGCAAAACGCCGCGATGGTTGAGGAGGCGGCGGCAACCAGTCGATCCATGCGCGATCAGGCCACGCTACTGTCTTCACAGATCGGTTTTTTCTCCAGCAACGATCACAGTGACGTACCGGCACTGGGCAACGCAGCCTTACCCAAAGATCTGGTTCACTTACCGCAGAAAAAAACCATCAACCCACCGTCTAGCGCAGCGGCGAACGCCTCGTCGCACGATGCCGCATCAACCACACCACCGCCAAAAGCTGCGGGGAGCGATGAGCTTTGGGACGAGTTCTAACGGTGATGTTTAACAGCTGCCAATAAAAATAGCCGGGGTAATCCCCGGCTTTTTTATGTCTGCTGGTTTTTCACGTGCACGTTAGTTGCGTGTTGAACCGATAACCGAAACGCTTTTGGTGAGAGCGAATAATGCTCACTGAAACAACGACTGAAATGGGCAGCGTTGGCAAAACCCGTTGTGCTGGCGATAGCGCTAATAGTTAAAGAGCTCGCTTGCAACAATGCATGCGCCTTTTGCAAGCGCAGATGTCGATAAAACTGAACCGTACTGGTAGCAAACACGTGTCGAAATAATCGGTTGAGCTGACGCACACTCAGTTCAGCCAGAATAGCCAGTTGCGATAGTTCAAGTGGGTCGGCAATATGGTTTTCCATGGCTTCAATGGCCTTGAGCACTGCGCTATTGTTAGTATTGTAGCGCTGCGACAATCCGGCGCGTTGTGCCCCTTCTCCAGGGCGAATGTCAGTGTGTAGAAACCAATCACTGATTTTGCGCGCAAATGCCGCCCCGTGCTGCTCACTGATCAGTGCGTGCATCATGTCCAGCGGCGCTGTGCCACCCGCGCACGTTAAGCGGTCACGATCACGCACGTACAGTGAGCGCTCGACAATCAGCTGGTGTGATAAAGCCAGCAACACCTCGGCGTGATCCCAGTGTACCGTCATACGACGATCGTTCATGATGCCCGCTCTGGCCAACAATAAGGGTCCTCCGGATACCCCACCCATCAAGACACCCCTGGCTGCGAGTAATCTAAGCCAGCTGTACAATCGTGGATACTCGGCATGCAGTAGGTTGCCACCTGCAACGACCAACACCAGGTCGAAATCCACCTGCTCACCCAAAAACGCATTGGCGCGGACCAATGCACCCGATGAACTCACAGAACGCGCCGCACTCACGGGAATATTGCGGATATCGTAGAGCGCAATGCCTGCCAGCAAATTAGCCGCTCGCAAGGGTTCCAGGGCCGCTGCGTACGACATCAACGGAAAATCATCTATCAGCACAAAACCAACCCGGAACGGTAAACCTGACGCATTAATGTCCATAACAGACAACTTACCGTCTATATTGGACATACACAAGGGCATTGAATTGGTCCATGCTTGCAACCATCGAATTGGCAGGTAATCCCAGTGCGCTATTCCGCCTTGCAAGTACTCAAAGAGGGCCTGACCGGTAACAAGGGCTGGCGTCCTGTGTGGCGTGAACCCGAACCCAAAAAACAGTACGACGTGATCATTGTTGGCGGGGGTGGGCATGGCTTGGCGACCGCCCATTATCTGGCAAAAGAGCACGGCATAACCAATGTCGCCGTGTTGGAAAAAGGCTGGATTGGATCGGGCAACATCGGCAGGAACACCACCATCATCCGCTCTAATTACCTGCTGCCGGGCAATGAGCCATTCTATGAATTATCGATGAAACTGTGGGAAGGCTTGGAGCAGGATTTTAACTACAACGCCATGGTGTCTCAGCGCGGTATCGTTAATTTGTATCACAGCGATGCACAGCGCGACGCCTACGCACGACGGGGAAATAGCATGCTGTTGGCAGGTGCTGACTCTGTGCTGCTCGATGAACAAGGGGTGCGCAAACTGTGCCCATTTCTAGACTACGACAATGCACGTTTTCCTATTAAGGGTGGATTATGGCAACCCCGTGCCGGTACGGTCAGGCACGATGCTGTGGCTTGGGGCTATGCCCGCGGTGCTGATAGTCGTGGTGTAGACATATTGCAAAACTGCGAAGTCACCGGATTCACGCTGGAGAATGGCCGGTGTGTGGGGGTCGATACCACGCGCGGCAAAATTGGTGCGCGCAAGGTGGCTGTGTGTGTTGCAGGCTCGTCAAGCCGGGTTATGGCCATGGCCGGTATGCGCCTACCTATTGAAAGCCATGTGCTCCAAGCGTTTGTCTCTGAAGGACTGAAGCCCACTTTACCCGGCGTGATTACATTTGGAGCCGGACACTTCTATATCAGTCAATCGGATAAAGGCGGACTGGTATTCGGTGGCGACATAGACGGATATAACTCCTACGCACAGCGCGGCAACCTACCGGTGGTTGAAGATGTGTGTGAAGGCGGCATGGCGGTTATGCCGATGATCGGACGGGCTCGACTGTTACGCATGTGGGGCGGCATCATGGACATGTCGATGGACGGTTCACCGTATATCGACAAAACATCAATACCAGGCTTGTATTTCAATGGTGGCTGGTGTTACGGCGGCTTTAAAGCCACACCTGCCAGTGGTTGGTGCTACGCACACCTGATTGCTACCGACAGACCTCACGACACGGCCACAGCCTATCGCCTGGATCGCTTTCGCAGTGGCGCAGTACTTGATGAGCGCGGTGCTGGCGCTCAACCCAACCTGCACTGACAGACAACGTGACATCGTACTCATGATCATCCATCACCCACTGTTGGGACCACGCGACGCGGCCGAATTTGTGTACTTGGGGGACGCCTCGTTACTGAACCGGCCAGACCCTGCAGCACCCAGTGCTGCTGAAGACTTCTACACGTATCTGCATCTTCGTGACAACACAGCGGGCGAACATCGCGAGCTGTGGTACCACGAACAAGGTGATCGCTCTTGGTTAGTACTCACGCGCAATACACTAACGCACGAAATAACCCGTGTTGAACTGGCTCGTGATGTGGCTGGTCAAGCATCGTGAGCGGTTACCGAGTCAACCAAGGATTGCTGGCAGATTCACCAGCAGTGCCATTTGTTTTCAACAACCGCCCTTTTTCAGGCGTGCAAGGTGACACGCTGGCCTCTGCGCTATTAGCCAACGGCCAAACACTGGTTGGCCGTTCATTTAAATACCACCGCCCACGCGGTATTTTTTCAGCAGGACCTGAGGAACCCAACGCACTGGTAGAGCTTCGCACCGGCGCTTTTAAAGAGCCGAACACCCGTGCCACTGTAGTTGAGCTGTTTAATGGCCTGACTGCGAAAAGCCAAAATCATCGCGGCCCGCTGTCGTTCGATGTTATGGCCATCAACGACAGGCTCTCGCCCATTCTCAGTGCCGGCTTCTATTATAAAACTTTCATGTGGCCGAAAGCATTTTGGGAAAAACTCTATGAACCGGTTATTCGCGCAGCTGCAGGCTTAGGGTCATTATCCGGAGAGGAAGATCCAGACAGTTACGATAAGGGGTTTCTGCATACCGACCTGTTGATTATTGGTGCTGGTGCAGCAGGATTAAGCGCCGCATTAACAGCTGGGCGTGCGGGCCAACGTATTATCATTGCCGATGAAGACTTCCTGCCCGGCGGTAGGCTGAACCTGGAATCATTTTTAGTGGATGACATGCCAGCAGCTCAATGGGCCGCACACAGTATTGCCGAACTGCGTACGATGCCACACGTGCGTTTCCTGCCACGCACCACCGTCTACGGCGCTTACGATCATGGTGTGTACGGTGCACTTGAGCGCTGTACGGACCACCTAGCCAGCAGTGACGGCAAACCTCGCCAGATACTGTGGCGCATCTATACCCAACAGACGTTGCTATGCGCTGGGGCAACTGAGCGATCCATCGCGTTTGGTGACAACGACCGACCCGGCATAATGCTGGCAGGAGCAGTGCGCGCTTATTTAAATCGTTATGGCGTTGCCCCAGGTAAACAGGTGGCCGTCTTTACTAACAACGATGATGGTTGGCGAACAGCCGCTGACCTTATCAATGCCGGTGTCACTGTAACTGCAGTTATCGACACCCGTTCGGGTGAAGCACCGTTGCCTATCGCCAACGCTCGTATTTGCATGGGCAGTGAAGTCATCGCAACGCAAGGCCGGCTCGGTATTCACAGTGTAACCTTGCGCAACGGACAAACCATCCACTGTGATTGCTTGGCAGTATCGGGCGGCTGGAGCCCTAACGTGCACCTGACCTGTCATCAGCGCGGCAGACCGGTATGGCGTGACGATATTGCCGCGTTTGTTCCGGGACAGACCATACCGACAGGCATGCGTGTTGTTGGTGCCGCTAACGGTTCACTGAGTCTTACTCAGGCACTTCATGAAGGTCATGATGCTGCGTTGCAGGCACTCCAGGCATCTGGGTTGACGGCAAGCGCAAACACGGCACCCAAAGCGACAGCAGAGTCCACTGATCTGAGCGCTTTCTGGCACGTGGCTGGTTGTCGAGGCCGTTCATGGGTTGATCAGCAAAACGATGTAACGACCAAAGACATAGCGCTGTCCTACCAGGAAGGTTTTCGCTCGGTTGAACATCTTAAGCGCTACACCACGCTGGGTATGGCAACGGACCAGGGTAAAACGTCGAATGTGCTGGGACTGGCCGTACTGGCCAAGCTCAGTGGCAAAAGTATTGAGCAAACCGGTACGACCATCTTTCGCCCACCCTACACACCGGTGCCAATTGCAGCTTTTGCTGGCCGCGCGCGCGGTAAACACTTTCGCCCGGTACGGCATACGCCCAGTTATCAATGGGCGAATCAAAACGGTGCAGACTTTGTTGAAGTCGGTATGTGGATGCGGGCACAATGGTATACGCAACAAGGTGAATCGCACTGGCGTCAGAGTGTGGATCGGGAAGTGCGTCAAACCCGGGAGTCGGTGGGCATTTGCGATGTAACAACACTGGGCAAGATTGACATTCAAGGTGCCGATGCCAGTGAATTTCTCGATAAGGTGTACGCTAATACGTTCTCAACCCTGGCC
Source organism: uncultured Granulosicoccus sp. (assembly GCA_938003775.1). Taxonomy (GTDB): domain Bacteria; phylum Pseudomonadota; class Gammaproteobacteria; order Granulosicoccales; family Granulosicoccaceae; genus Granulosicoccus. The sequence goes on from CALKXZ010000162.1 coordinate 22,680, forward strand.
GTTGGCAAGGTACGTTATGGCCTAATGCTACGCGAAGACGGCTTTGTCATGGACGATGGCACCACCGCGCGATTCAGCGACACGCACTTTGTCATGACAACCACCACCGCCAATGCGGTCAGTGTTTTCCGTCATCTGGAATTCTGCCGCCAGTGTCTATGGCCTGAATTGGATGTACACCTGATTTCAGCCACCGAGCAATGGGCGCAGTACGCAGTGGCAGGACCCAATGCACGGCGCTTGTTGGAAACTGTGGTTGATGCACCTTTTGATATCAGTAATGAGGGATTTGCATTCATGGCGTGCGCAGAGCTATCGGTATGTAACGGCACACCGGCACGTCTGTTTCGCATATCGTTCTCTGGCGAGCTGGCCTATGAAATAGCCGTGCCAGCCCGCTATGGACATGCCTTGATGGACGCACTAATGCAGGCCGGTCAACCTTACAATGTTATGCCCTATGGCACCGAAGCGCTGGGCGTCATGCGCATTGAGAAAGGACACGCCGCAGGCAATGAACTGAACGGTCAGACGACCGCTGCGAACTTGGGTTTGGGACGTATGGTTTCAGCCAAAAAAGATTGCATCGGCAATGTGCTGTCGAAACGACCCGCAATGAATCCAGACAACCCCATTGAACTGGTGGGATTTGTACCGCTCGATGCTAACGCTTCACTGAACGCAGGCGCGCACTTCATCCGACCCAATGGCGAACCCAACCTGGCATCAGATGAAGGTTGGATGACATCGGTCGCTTGGTCACCCTCACTCAACGGCTCTATCGGGCTGGGTTTTATTCAAAACGGCAGCCAGCGGCTTGGAGAAACAGTCATCGCCGCCGACCTGTTACGCAGCAAACACACAGAGGTTAAGATAGTGTCGCCGCACTTTGTAGACCCTGATGGAGAACGCCTGCGTGGATAACTCAACACCCCAGGCTGAACTACACAGCGTCTCACCACTGGGTGGTGTTGAGCAGGTGTTTAGCAATGAGCGTTCAGGCGATACCGTACTTAAAGAAATTAATGCGCTGGATATCGTCTCGATCGCAACGCCCCGCGGTGGACAATCAGCCCTGAGCAATCTACTCGAACAACAGCTGGGTGTCGCTTTACCACCGGTGGGTCAAGTCAACCGTGCCGGTAGCACAGTTGCATTACTCGGACTACAATCTGACCAGTGTTTTTTAGTAACCACTGAACAAACCCGAAACCCGGTGCAACGCTTAAAATTGATCACGGGCGATACCGCTTATCTCAGTGATCAATCTGATAGCTGGGTTGTGCTAGAAATCAGCGGCGACCTGTCACACAGAGCACTGGAACGTATTTGCCCGATTGATTTGAGTGAACCGGCCTTCACGCTAACCAGTGTCGCCAGAACATCAATGGAACATCTGTCCGTTATTATTGAAAAATTATCTGAGTCACGCTTTCGTCTGTATTCACCACGATCATCCGCAAACAGTTTTCTGCACGCGGTGACTGTGTCGATCAACAACGTTATGCCTAACTTTTTATCCAGCGATATACCTGAGGAACTATAAGGTGGCTACTGCACCCGAAAACGTTGTAATTCGTCAGGGAGTCTGGAAATCCGGTGCCGGTAAAGGTCGTCACCGCCCACGGGGGCGCGTGCTCGACGACGCAGTGCTGGCTGATGTGCAGCGCCTGCTAGGTACGCGTGAACGTCGCGCTGATCTATTGATTGAATTTTTACATCTTATTCAAGACGAACACGGGCATCTGTCCGCACAACACATACGCGCACTGGCAGAAGAACTGCGATTGTCACAGGCTGACGTATATGAGGTCGCCACGTTCTATGCACACTTTGATGTTATTGCCGACAATGAAGCGCCGCCTCCAGCGCTGACCATTCGCGTCTGCGATTCCCTGGCGTGTGAACTGGCCGGTGCCCAGCAGCTCAAAGCCGCGCTGGAAGGCGAACTTGATGCATCACAGGTACGCGTGCTACGCGCACCGTGCATGGGTCGCTGTGATACAGCGCCGACCTTGGAAATTGGCCATCGACATATTGATCACGCCACGGTAGCCTCCGTCAAAGCAGTGATCGACAGCGGTGATACACACGCACAGATACCCGCTTACCAGCACTTCGATGCCTATCGTCAGGACGGCGGTTACGAAGCTTTGAGTCTTATTCGTTCAGGCGCAAGATCGGTTGATGATGTGCAGACAGCGATCACCGAATCGGGACTGCGTGGATTGGGTGGTGCTGGTTTTCCCAGTGGTCGTAAATGGCAATTTGTTCGCGCTGAACAAGGCCCGCGTTATGTCGCCGTTAACGGCGATGAAGGTGAGCCAGGCACATTCAAAGACCGTTACTACCTGGAGCGTGAACCCCATACGTTTCTGGAAGGCTTACTGATTGCAGCGTTTGCGGTAGATGCAGCCAAGGCCTATATCTACATGCGTGACGAGTACCCAGCAGTGCTGCACATCCTAGCCGTTGAAATTAGCGCACTGGAGTCCGCTGGCCTTATAGAGCCAGGCTATATTGAGGTGCGCCGTGGTGCGGGTGCTTACATCTGCGGAGAGGAGTCCGCCATGATTGAATCGATTGAAGGTAAGCGCGGCTTACCGCGTCATCGTCCACCCTATGTTGCGCAAAAAGGTGTGTTCAATCAGCCCACGCTCGTGCATAACGTAGAAACACTGCACTGGATAGCTCGCATATGCCGCGAAGGCCCTCAGATTCTCAGCAACATTGAAAAAAACGGGCGTACCGGGTTGCGCAATTATTCTGTGTCCGGGCGTGTTCGAGAACCGGGGGTAAGGTTACTACCAGCTGGTTCCACGATTCTGGACATCATTGAGGCCTGTGGTGGCATGTTAGAAGGTCATGTGTTTAAAGCCTATCAGCCGGGTGGCCCCTCTTCGGGCTTGCTGCCTGCTAGCATCAGCGATGTTCCACTGGACTTTGACACGCTGCAACCGTTAGGTAGTTTCATTGGCTCGGCAGCGGTTGTGGTGCTCTCCGACCAGGACAGTGCACGCGATGCTGCGTTGAACATGCTGCGCTTCTTTGAGGACGAAAGCTGCGGTCAATGTACACCGTGTCGTGTTGGCTGCGAGAAGGCCGTGAAACTCATGGAACAGCCAAGCTGGAACACGGCACTACTTGAAGAGTTATCGAGCACCATGGTCGATGCCTCCATTTGCGGATTAGGCCAGGCTGCTCCCAATCCCATTCGTCTGGTGATGAAACATTTTCCGGAGGAAATCTAGGTGACTGACGTAATCAACTTCACTCTCGACGGACGCACCGTCACCGCCGAACCGGAAGAGACACTGTGGCAGGTTACCAAGCGCCTTGGTACCACGCTGCCGCACCTGTGCTACACCGATGTACCCGGCTACCGCGCCGATGGTAATTGCCGCGCCTGCATGGTTGAGATTGAAGGTGAACGGAACCTGGCTGCCTCGTGCATTCGCGTTCCAACCGATGGCATGGTAGTCAACACACAAACCACGCGTGCGGTCGCATCTAGAAAAATGGTCATGGAGTTACTACTGGCGGACCAACCCGAACAAGCGCAGGCGCATGACAAGTCGTCACACTTGTGGACGATGGCCAGTGAGCAGGGCCTGCATTCCAGTCGCTTCCCCAGCGTCAACATAGAATTAGTACCGGAACTGGATGGCTCGCATGTCGCCATGCGCGTCAATCTCGATGCCTGCATACATTGCAATCTTTGTGTACGCGCCTGCCGCGAAGTGCAGGTCAACGATGTCATTGGTATGTCCGGTCGTGGACGCAAGGCTCGCATAACCTTCGATCAAGCGGATCCGATGGGTCAGAGCACCTGTGTTGGCTGTGGCGAATGCGTGCAGGCCTGCCCGACCGGTGCGTTGATGGAGGCCTCTGTGCTTGATGCTAACGAGGTTGGAGACACACAGGCAATTGACCGTGAAGTGGAGTCAGTCTGTCCCTATTGTGGCGTGGGTTGTCAGATCAGCTTCAAGGTTCGAGATGAAAAAATCATATGGGTTGATGGCATTAACGGCCCAGCTAATGAACAACGCTTGTGTGTCAAAGGCCGGTTCGGCTTTGACTACATCTCACACCCGCATCGATTAACAAAACCACTGATTCGCCGCGACGACGCACCGGCTAAAGCACTGAACATCAATCCAGATAACGTTCTGGACTTCTTTCGCGAAGCCAGTTGGGACGAAGCACTGGATGTTGCCGCCGGTGGTATGGCTAAACTGCGCGAGCGAGATGGTGGTTCCAGCATCGCAGGTTTTGGCTCGGCCAAATGCTCAAACGAGGAAGCCTACCTGTTTCAAAAGCTGATAAGAACCGGGTTCAAACACAACAATGTGGATCATTGCACTCGACTGTGCCATGCCTCATCGGTGGCAGCGCTGTTGGAAAACGTGGGCTCGGGCGCTGTAACAGCAACCTTTAACGAAATTGAGAATGCGGATTGCGCCATCGTTATTGGCGCCAACCCCATAGAGAATCACCCGGTTGCAGCCACCTACTTCAAGCAGTTCACCAAGCGTGGTGGCAAACTGATTGTTATGGATCCTCGCGGCATGGGTTTAAGCCGCTTTGCTACGCACAACCTGAGGTTCAAACCCGGTACTGATGTCGCAATGATCAACGCGATCATGCACACCATCGTGGAAGAGGAATTATTTGATCGGCAGTAC
>CALKXZ010000163.1 GCA_938003775.1 uncultured Granulosicoccus sp.
CTGTGACAAAGACTGCGACTGGCTGCGCACCGTCCAAACTTGTGTAGACTCTCACATTATCTGTGTATACAGTGTCCACCGCATTCGCGACTCGCGCGTTTAGGTCACTATTACGTACACCACCGATACGAATAGGCCCTACACGCGGTAAGAAAATATTTCCCTGAGGATCAACAACCAAGCTTTGCCCAAAGTTGACCGCGCCCCAAATACGCACACTGACTCGATCACCCGGTTGTAAAACATAGTTGGGGTTTAAACCATCCTCGCGATCGTTACTAAAACCACCACTAAACAAATTACTGCCAAATGGCAGAATCACTGGATTGCCATCAGCGTCAAATTCTGGTGTTGGTTCTATCTTGGTATGCGTTGTCTTTCGCCGTGGCGGCGGTAGTTGCTGCTGCTGTGGTCCAAGTGTGTCAGAAGGCAATGCGTTAGCTGGCAGGGCTCCCGCCTGTCTTTGCAGCAGGTCGGCGGCTTGCATCTCCAAAGCACTTGCGTCCAAGGCAGATCCACCCACCGATTGGGCTGACGCAGTTGCAGCGCACAATGCACCGATACACAGCGTCGCAATTGGCAGGTATTGTTTAATCACACGGAAATTCCACAACAATGTTTTGTGACAAGCAGCAAAATATAAGCCACTCATAACAATCTGAACGTTGATTTGCAGGTATGACGAGACTGAGTGGCCTTTATCGCCCAATATGGTCTTTCAAGGCTGACCACATTAAACAGCCAATCAAGTAAATCAAGAAGGAGTACACCAACACCGTCAATATTTCATACAGACGACGTGGCTCAAGTGCTTGACCCGGATAGTTAGGTGGAATAAAGGTCACCAAGTACTGTTTTTTACGCTGTGCTTCCAGCCGCGCAATCTCTAATGAGCTCAGCGCCGACGCGTACTGTTGATGCGCCAATTGTTCAGTTAACGCCAGGGGTTGGTAGTCTGCTATTAGCCCACTCATTTCACGCCCACCGCTTCCGCCAACCAAACGGCCCCGTTCTAACGCCAGCTGTCGACTGAGTACCGACACACGATTCTTCAGCGTAACAACATCGGGGGAATCCTCACGCATATACGCTTGCTTTTCAGCAAGCTGTGCCCGCACACTGATCAGGCGACTTTCCAGCCCTCCCACAAGGGTTAACAGCGCGCTGGATTCCTCAGCCGGATTCAGTGAGACATTATCTTTACGAAACGTACCTAAGTCGGCGCTGGCCTTTTGCACCTTGGCTGCTGCAATGTCCACTTCCCTGTGAGCGGTCTCTAAGGCATCTTCGGTTATACGATATGACATCCCATTGACCAGATTTTCACTAAGCTCAATTACTAAATTCGCTAACTGCTGCGAAATCGCAGGGTCATAAGCACGGACTTTGAGTGTGATAACGTCACTTTGCGTGTCACGTATCAGATGGACATGTTTGGCAAAGTACTCCAGCAACTCTTCCTCGGTAACACCCTCTTTCAACCTTGCTACCACATCGATATCACTATCTGAGTAGTGCTGTCGAATATCCAGTCTCTCTTGTATCTTCTTCAGCATATCGTAGGAGTGCGCATAGTCGGTAACAACAACCGTATCCTGGCCTCCAGCCGATACCATTGGCGAGGCCAATATGGCAGCCAGTCCGCCACCGCCGCCGTTAGCTTTGGCTGATCGAATGGCAAAACGCGCTTCTGAGACATAAATATCAGATGCTATCAGCCCAAAATAAATAGCCGCCAACAAAGTGGGTATTCCAACAACAACGGCAATACTTCTGGCAATTGAATTCATGGATTAGTGTGTACGCGTTTGAAGAATCTGATAGTTCTGCATCGCCTCCTTAATACTATCGTAGAGTTGCAAACTACCCTCGTGCAAAATGGCTGCCATATCGCAGTTACGACGTACGGTTTGTTCGTTGTGTGAGACTAAGATGACCGAAGCATTAGCTCGGCGCTCTTCAAACGCGCGACGAAATTTCTCTTTATAACGCGCATCGCCAGTTTCCAATGCCTCATCCACCAGATAATAGTCAAAATTGCAGGCAAGACTTACCGAAAATGCAAAGCGTGATCGCATACCTGCAGAGTAGCTACGCAGTGGTACATCAAAGTAGCTACCAAGCTCGGAGAACTCATAGGTAAAATCTTCAATGTAGTGCGGATCTTCACCGTATATACGCGCCACAAATCGCGCATTTTCCCGAGCCGTTAACGATGATTGAAAACCACCAGCGTAGCCCAATGGCCATGAAATACGTCCATCACAACTCACTCTGCCTGCATCTGCTGGTTCGGCATCGCCAATTATGCGTATCAATGTGGATTTACCCGCACCATTTAAACCAAGTATGCCAATACTTTTACCGCTGGGAAAAGTCATGCTGACATCATCTAATACGAGACGAACACCCGCCGATGTACGATAGCGTTTACTGATGTTACTAAGCTTTATCATTCTTGTACCGGTGCGGCTTAAATGCCAACAATCGCTCTGCGACGCATTGCCTGATGCGTGGTCATACCGAGTGCCAGTGAGCAAACGACCCAACTATATACATAGCTCCAACTTGCATAGGTTGATTCAAACTCATAATAAAAAGCTGACCGGCCAAATTCGATCATATGTAATAGCGGGTTATACAATAGCCAATCGCGAATAAAGCCCGGCAATGATTCTGCTGTATAAAAAAGCCCCGACGACAAAAATAGAGGACGCCCTAAGGCAACCGTGGTAATCTGCCGAACAGACGGTATTAACGGCGTAATACTGGCAAAGAAAAAACCGATACCGGTTCCAAACAACGCCATTAATACGCATATCCACAGAAGCATCAGTGGGTCTTCAACCTCCACTCTGTATCCCAAAATATGCACCATAAACAGCATCACGACAAACACCACAGACAATACTGAGAATTCCAATAAACCCCGCGCAACAATGACATCAAAAGTCGTCACTTGCGGGAATCCCAGCAGGGTTCGGTTTTGTGCGATAGCCCCCTGCATTTGGACCATGACTTCACGGAAGATCGTGAACGGTAGAATGCCGGTAATCATGAATGTCACCAGCGGCATAGCGCCTTGACTGTCCTGTTGCATCATGGAAAAGAATGCAACGAATACCGTCACCATGATAGTCGGCTCAATAAACGCCCATACGAATCCTAGCTTGTGTTCACCATAACGGGTTTTGGTTTCGCGCAGCACAAGCGCATTAATAACGCGCCCTTGCGTACTCAGCGCTTGCAATACTGACGCATAAAAACTCGGTATCGTGGCTAGGGTAGACTTCACGTCTGATTTCACTTAGCGATCAGTTCGACCGGTACTTTGAGCACAGTTCCGGAGTGCCGTGCGGTAGCTTGTTCAATACCATTGGCTTTGGCAACTCCAGGCCAATTCAACGCATGACCGGTAACACGTGCAGAAAAAGACCAAAGTTTTTGACGAGCACGTGCTACCCAAGATGTCTGGTCCAATAACGCGTCTTTTGGTATATCAGCCACCTTATTTGATGGTGTCGTTAGCACCGCGTTGGGCGTATCAACTAACGGCAACTTGTTAGTAGCGTTAACGCCGTTAGCCGTGAGCATCGTGGCTTCTTGTGCCCGCTCCGCAGCATCCAGATAGCTAGATTGCAAAGAACGTACAAACGTCCAGTTACCATTATGTTCACGACAAACAATGCGACCACTAAATACCCCGTTGGTCTTCAATATTCGACGACAAGCACGATCATTGGCCGAGGTGTAAACCCGGTCAACCATCAACTCTTTAGCATCGACTTGAGAACCAAACAGCCCTGAACTTGCCACAGACTCTCTGTCAAGGATAACCACCGATCCGCTGGCTGCGTTGCCCAGTTTTGTCGCTATCGATTGACCACCAACATCCACTGATTCAGGTAATGCAGTAGGCTGTAGCCCTGAACTGACAGCACAAGCGGACAGTAACAACGAGGGCAATATGGCAGCTATACAACGTCGCGTGCTGACAAAAAGGCTTGTTAGCTCGAACGAAAACATATTTAGTGTGTGCCCGGTTGTTTATGGTCTGCAAATATTTCCAACAAGCCGCATACCTGATCCTCTTCTCCTTCACGACTGCCGGTGACGATCAACGCTCGAATCTTGTATTTTCGCATCAGTATTTCAGCATCAGATACCATCGATCCTGCTGAGATGGTAACCGGCACAGGTGTCATGAACTCCCGCACTGACTTATCCATCATGGTGGGATCCATGATCAGTGCGCGGCGCAAATCCCCGTCGGTCAAAATACCCAGCAGGCGACGACTCTCAACGATAATGCACAGACCAAGACGACCCGATGTCATGCAGAAAATCGCTTCTCTGACAGACTCCTCCGGACCGATTAACGGTAAGTTCTCGGTAATCATGGTGTCCGCAACACGCGATAACAGGCGTCGACCCAGCATGCCACCCGGATGAAACTGAGCAAAGTCAGATGGCTTGAAATTACGAGCACGAATCAGACACACTGCCAGTGCGTCACCTAAAGCCATAATGGCCAATGCAGAAGTCGTGGGTGCCAAGTTGTTTGGACACACCTCGCGTTCGATATCAACACGCAGGGTCACATCCGCCTGCTTACCGACTGTTGTACTGTCTGCACCCACCATGGCAATGATCTTGTTGCCAAAATATTTCAGTGATGGCATCAGCTTAACGACCTCTTCGGTCTCACCGCTGTATGAAATCATCACAATCAGATCATCGGCGGTAATCATGCCTAGGTCACCATGAATGGCTTCGCCGGGATGAACATAAAAGCTGGGCGTACCTGTTGAGGCCAAGGTAGCGGCGATTTTCTTGCCGACAATGCCTGATTTACCCATACCCGAGACGATGACTCGGCCCTTGCAGCTGAGTATGAGACTGACTGCGTCATCAAACTCAGCGCCCAATCTGGCCGCTATGGTTGACAGGGCATTGCTCTGTATCGTCAGTGACTCAACGGCCGTGGGAATAAAACTAGACGAATGATCGTTAGAGCGTGTGGTTCGTTGGGTAAGGCTCATCGTGATATCTGGTCTTCGAGTAAATCGAATCGCTTGTAGCGGGTTACCAGAGTGCTCTTGCCAGTTCCGTACCAGTGTGCCGAATCAGAACTCGAAGATGCGACGACGAATCAGTCAGACAGGATACCAAGCAGCGTTTCAGCACTGGCTAAGGCCGCAGCCGCAGAATTATCCAGACAGTTTACATGCCCCATTTTGCGCCCGGCCCGTGCCTCGGCCTTGCCGTACAAATGAATATGCGCACCGGTTTTAGAAAAAGCTGCAGACCAGTCTGGCGGGCCATTGACCCAGGCATCTCCTAGCAGATTCAGCATACAAACCGGACTCAGCAGTGCCGTACTACCCAACGGCCACCGGCACAAAACCCGCAATTGCTGCTCAAATTGCGAACACACTGTGGCGTCCAAGGAGTAGTGACCACTGTTATGCGGTCGCGGTGCCATTTCATTAAACAGCACATTTCCTTGCTCATCCACGAAGAATTCCACCGCAAGTACGCCATGGTAATCGAGCCCATCTGCCAGCTCGCGCGCCTGGCGTTCAGCATTGTCTAGCACAGCGTTGTCCAGTGCTGCTGGCACCGTAGAGGTACTCAGCACACCCTTAACATGTACATTACGTGCTACCGGAAATACAGCCACATCATGATCAAAGCCACGTGCCAAAATCACGGATATTTCAGCCTGCAACTCAATTCGGCGTTCAAGCACGCATAACACACCGTCGACAGCGTCAAACGCAGATGCCACGTCGGCAACACTGTGGCACACCACCTGCCCTTTACCGTCGTAACCTAACCGGGCGGTCTTTAAAATAGCAGGCAGCCCGACTGATTCAACGGCTTCAGCAATGTCACCGTTGTAGACAATAGTTGCATAGGGAACAGGGGTCAGCCCATGTTGAATGGCAGTGCGCTTTTCAAGATCACGGTCTTGTGCAATTCTTATGTTGTCGGCTGACGGTGCAATTTGGCATAGCCTTGATAACTGTTCAAGGCTCTGTGCTGGCACATTTTCAAATTCAACAGTGACCGCCTCACAGGCTGTGCCCAATTTTGTCAGCGCATCAGTATCATCGTAATTTGCCACAATGGTGTACTCAGCCAGTTGCATTGCCGGTGCATTCGCGTCTGGATCGAGCACCCACGTGACAAATCCCAGCCGCCGTGCTTCGAGTACAAAATAACGGCCCAATTGACCACCACCGACAACACCGACAGCGGCGCCAGGCAATAAGGGTGACGTTCTAGCCGATGATGTATCGCTCATCACGAAGTGGTCTCGGTTGGAAGCCGCATAGCCAAGGCCTTGTCTTGCAGGCCCTGTCGATAGTCAGACAGTTGCGCCGCCAGGTGCTTGTCGCTCAGAGCCAGTATGGCAACGGCGAACAACGCAGCATTAGCAGCCCCGGCTTCACCGATAGCAAATGTGCCCACTGGAATACCGGCTGGCATCTGCACGATGGAGTACAGAGAATCCTGCCCACCTAAGTGCTTAGTGGGCACTGGCACACCCAACACCGGTACGGTCGTCTTGGCAGCCAACATACCCGGTAGATGTGCAGACCCGCCTGCACCCGCAATAATGCAGCACAAGCCCCGTTCTGCGGCAGTTTCAGCATATTGATACATCTGATCGGGCATGCGGTGCGCTGACACCACCTTTTTCTCAAAAGGCACTGCAAAAGATTCGAGCAATTGCACCGCTCGCTGCATGACTGGCCAGTCACTGCTGCTACCCATCAACACACCTACTTTTACATCGGTCATTATTCTGTATCTGTGCAAACGCTAACAAAGCAGCGCAGTATACTGGACGCACCCGAAAAGCTTTAGCGAAACGTGCCCCTGCATGAATTCAAACGGCCCCCAATCATTGGTAGATACTGGCCTGCACACCACATCTATCGAATCCCTGAAACTGCAATACCGTGGCAAAGTGCGTGATATTTACGTGATTGACGACGCGCACTGGCTCATCATTGCCACTGACCGCGTCTCAGCATTCGATGTGATCTTGCCCAATGTCATTCCGGGCAAGGGTAAGTTGCTGACTGAACTTGCGCTGTTCTGGTTTAACCGGGTCCGCGCGATGATTCCCAATCATTTGGCGAACCTATCACTGGCGGATGTATTGCCCGACCCAACCGAACGGGCACAGGCTGAAGGTCGTAGCATGATTGTACGAAAGCTTTCGCCCGTTCCTGCTGAAGCGGTAGTGCGTGGTTACCTCATTGGCTCCGGCTGGAACGATTATCAAGCGACCGGTAGCGTGTGTGGTCACACGCTGCCTGACGGCCTACGCCAAGCCGATAAACTACCGAACGTTATATTCACACCCGCCACCAAGGCTGCGCTGGGCGATCATGACGAGAACATCAACTTCGACACCCTGTCTGCAACCGTAGGCTCATCACTGGCAGAGGATATTCGCCGCGTCAGTCTGGCGCTGTATAACGATGCTGCCCGCCACGCCATAAAACGCGGCATCATTATCGCCGACACCAAATTTGAATTTGGACAAGATGCCCAGGGTAATCTGGTGCTGATGGATGAAATCCTGACACCAGATTCATCGCGCTTCTGGGAGGCTGACACTTGGCAACCGGGCACCAGCCCTGCCAGTTATGACAAGCAATATGTTCGCGATTGGCTAGAAACACTGGACTGGGACAAGACATCACCCGGACCCACAGTGCCACAAGATGTTATCGATGGCACACTCGCCCGCTACCAAGAAGCCATTCGCAGACTCACCGGCTAAATCATACGAGAGCAACAGCGCCAACCCTTGAGGTGACGCGCCGTTCTCCATTTATTCGTGATTGTTGCTAAGCGCCTACCGAGTCGCTTAGGCTCATAGGCACCAGGCACCTAGGCAATGGTTACTCGCTCATCCAGATAGGCGTCTTGTATCGCATTGAGCAGTGCAACGCCATCTTTCATCTCTTTCTGGAACGCCTTACGACCGGAAATTAGCCCCATACCACCTGCGCGTTTGTTGATCACAGCGGTTCGGACGGCCTGTGACAGATCGTGATCACCTGAACCACCCCCCGAGTTAATCAGCCCGGCACGGCCCATATAGCAGTTAGCAACCTGATAACGCACCAGGTCAACCGGATGCTCGGTGGTTAGGTCTGAGTAGACTTTCGGGTGCGTGTTACCGAAGCCAATGGCATTGTAACCACCGTTATTCTCCGCTTGCTTCTGCTTAACGATGTCTGCCTGTATCGTGCTGGCCAGATGATTGGCCTGCCCGGTTAAATCAGCCGATACATGATAGTCAACACCGTCTTTCTTGAAATCCGGATTACGCAAGTAGGCCCATAATACGGTGACCATACCCAGCTCATGTGCCCGATAGAACGCCTCGGATATCTCTTGAATTTGCCGACGTGAATCGGACGAACCAAAATAGATCGTGGCACCCACTGCCAAGGCACCGAGGTCAAACGCCTGTTCTACCTGAGCAAACAGGGTTTGCTCGTACATAGCAGGCAGGGTTAGCGTTTCGTTGTGATTCAGCTTAACCATGAATGGAATTCGGTGCGCATATTGACGCGATACAGCACCCAGCACACCCAGCGTGGATGCGACACAATTACACCCTCCTTCTATAGCCAGTTCAACGATATTGGCCGGGTCAAAATAGATGGGATTGGGCGCGAAAGAGGCGCCTGCTGAATGCTCAACGCCTTGATCCACGGGTAGCATGGACATGTAGCCGGTACCAGCCAAACGACCTG
>CALKXZ010000164.1 GCA_938003775.1 uncultured Granulosicoccus sp.
GCCAGTATTGAAGGCTTGTACGATCTGACGAACACAGTGGCGGTGGGTGGAAAATTTGCCAGACGAACTGGGGATGTGCGCTTTGCAGCAGAGGGTGAACAGTGGATTCGCAATGATGCCGCTTTGTATGCCTTGAGGCTACGTAGGCGTACCGTTCTGGGAGTTGATGCGATGATCAGCTATCGATGGTTACGATCGTCAGAGTCGGCTGACTCTGCCAAAGGTGCACTGGTAGGCTTGGGTAAATCTGTTGATGATAACCTGCGACTATCGCTGGGTTACAATTTCACTCGCTTTGACGACCGACTGACTAATGATGACTACGATATTAAAGGTTGGTTTGTGAATCTAGTGGGTTTTTACTAAATCGTTGAGACGTTTGACGAGTAAGTGACAGCCAAGTGACAGCCAAGTGACAATTAAGTGAAAGCTAAGTGAAAGCTAAGTGATAGGCAAGGTCACATACATAATGTCTAGGAGCGATTAGCCAACGCAGTACGTGGGTCCACTGCTGCGGCATCGGCGGCTTTAAGTTCTCGTGATCGATCTATGGTGGCGGTCAGTAGAATAACAGGTGTGAGCCCGACAATAACAATCAGTAGTGAGCCTAAAGCCGCCTCGCCAATGAGCTCGTCCGATGCATACTGGTAAACATGTGTTGCCAGCGTGTCGAAATTAAACGGGCGCAATATGAGTGTGGCGGGTAGCTCTTTCATGCAATCAACGAATACAACCAGTGCCGCTGTCAGTACACCGCTTTTCATTAAAGGCAAATGTATTCGTGTCAGTATAGTGATAGATGAATGACCTAAAGAGCGGGCAGCATCGTCCATGTGTGGGCTTATTTTTTTCATGCTGGCATCAACCGAGCCATAGGCTACTGCTAGAAATCGCACGGTATATGCGAATACCAACGCAAACACAGTGCCGCTGAGCAATAAGCCGGTAGAAATGCCAAACGAATTTCTCATGAAGGTATCCAAGGTATTGTCAATCATGGCAAACGGTATGATGACGCCAATAGCTAACACAGCCCCCGGAACCGCGTAACCAAGGCTGGATAAATTAACGCTGGTGCGCAACAGGCGAGTTGGGTGCAATCGTTGGCTGTAGCTTAGCAATATGCCAACAGTTACCGCGGTGGTTGCAGCGATTGCCGAGAGCAGTACTGAGTTCAAGGTGATTTGACGAAATTCGCTTGTCCACGATTGGTTAAAATATTGCGTTGCGTATTGCAATAGCACCGTAGCCGGTATGATAAAACCAAACAGCACCGGTATCAAACAGATGCTCATAGCGAGCAGGGCAGAGCTGCCCTGTAAGCGTCTTCTGGATAGGCACTTGAAGCGTGTCGCTGTTGGTTGAAAGTTCTGTTGATGTCGTCGGCTGATGCGTTCAAGCCCTATAAGCATCATGACAAAAATCAGTAGTAAGGAGGCGATTTGTGCTCCGCCGCCAAGATTATTCATGCCCAGCCAGACATCATACAAACCTGCTGTCAGCGTGCGTACAGCGAAATAATCCACGGTGCCAAAATCATTTAAGGTTTCCATCAATGCCATCGCCAGACCAACAGCGATAGCTGGGCGAGCCATTGGCAATGCTACTTTAAAAAACCGGCTGTGCGATCGACCACCGAGCACTCTTGCCGCTTCGAGTACGGAGGCTGATTGTTCCAAAAAAGCAGCGCGAGCAAGCAGGTACACATACGGATAGAGCACCAGTACCATCATCACGATGGCACCTGGCAGAGAACGAATGGTTGGAAACCAGTAGTCGCTGGCTAGCTTCCAGCCAAATAGCATGCGCAATGCAGACTGTAAGGGTCCTGCATACTCGAGTAAATCTGTATAAATATACGCGATGACATAGGCAGGTACGGCAAATGGCAGTAACAGTGCCCAGTTGAACAGTTTACGGCCAGGAAATTCATAATGGGTAACCAGCCAGGCGGTACTAATGCCAATCAGCAATGTACCCGCTGCTACACCCATTAGCAGACCTATTGTGTTGGCGATATAGCTCGATAGAACCGTGTTGACGAGATGCGGCCAGATGTTTTCCTGTGGATTGAACGCGAGCCAAAGTACCGAAAGAATGGGCAAGCAGACAATGAATGCGATAGTTAATGCAATGGCAGTCCAGCCGCTTAACATCTGCTTGTGCGGCGCTAAAGAGCGGTGCCGACTGCTTAGCGTGTCGCCCGCCGGGTCGGCAACGACTGACGCATGGCTCAGTACGTCTGCCGATGCATGAATAGGAGAATGGCGCTCCAATCGGCGGTATTGAACCTGCGGGATCTCTGCTGCTGCGCGACCTGGGTGCACTGCTGTATTGTGCAGGGCGTTTGGACTCCCTGCATAGGGCATACGCAGGCGACCTCCTGGCCAGCTAACCGCAGAAGGTGTTGCCGAATGATAATTGGCAGAAGAACCCCATCGAGCCTTGACCCGTCCAGTTACCGTGCCACCCAGCCGCGGCAACACTGAGCGTGTTGCCAGAGCAGTTGGCTTGTCAGCTGCCATGCTTAGCCATCATAGTCAATCGTGTCTACCATTCGACTGGCTTGCGCACGATGGGTGGCAATCGTACTCAGGGGCAGTTCGTCCTGTTTGAAGGTTCCCCATGTTGCAACCAATGCAGAAGCTGGAACATCGGACTTGATCGGGAACTCGTGATTAGCTTCTGCATAAATAGATTGAGCTGTATCGCTGGCTAGAAACTCGAGTAGTTTGATAGCGTTGTCACGATTAGGTGCTGCCTTGGTCATAAACACGCCACTGATATTCATATGCGTGCCGCGATCAGCCTGGTTGGGGTAGATCACATTGACACTATCGGCCCAAGATTGCTGTTCTGGATCACTCATCATGGCACCCATATAATAGGAATTAATAATTGCGACATCGCACTCGCCCTGTGCTATGGCCTTTACCTGCGCTCGGTCATTACCTTGTGGTTTTCTAGCCAGATTCTCTTTGATGTCCTGAAGCCAGGTTTGTGTGGTGTCTTCACCTTCGTGCGCAATAACTGAGGCAATCAGCTCGACCATGTACCCGTGTTTGCCGCTTCGGGTACAGATGCGTCCTTTAAGTGCCGGTTTGGCCAGGTCTGCGTAGGTTTCTATGAGTCCTGATTCAATGCGCTCCTTAGCAGTGACAATAATGCGGGCGCGGCCGGTTAGTCCAAACCACTGGCCTTGTTCATCTCGGTAACTGGCCGGAATGTTGTTAGTGAGTACGGCGTTGTCAATAGGTTGCGTCAGCTGCGCATCCACAGCAGCAGCCAGTGTTCCGACGTTGGCCACCAGAACAAGATCGGCAGGGCTGTTATCGCCTTCATTCTCCAGCCGCTCTATGAGCCCTTTTTTGGCAAAGACCGTGTTGACTTTGATGCCAGATTCTGCTGTAAAGGCATCAAATACCGGGTCTGTCAGAAACGGTTGGCGGTAGGAGTAAACATTGACTTCATCGGCTGCGCTGGCGGGGGCAGAATGCGCTAGAGTGATCGCTAGCGTGGTAACCGCCAAGGCACAAGCGTTACGGGCGAATGTAAATTTCATGAGAGGGTCAGTGGTTGTCGCTGATAGTGTTGCAGAGCGTAATACGAATCATTCTTATTAACAACCACAAATTTTACAAGGGTATACCTTAGTGATTTACTGGGTTATACAGGTGGGCAGGGAATCACGTCGCCAATCACAGGCGTAATCTACAGAATCAACAGGGTGCGATGGGGTTGTCGTGTGCTGATGCCACTGTACGCCCCAGACAATATGACCGATCACAGTTTGAGTATTCACTCATGTGCTTTTTGGGCCTGTTGGTTGGCATGCCTACTAGGCGGGGCGACTTAGATGTGTCGCTTTTATACCCTAAAAGCTCTACCTGCCAGGCGCAAAATTTCTTCTGCTACCTCTTTGGAGGAGGGATTTAAATTAATTTCCGGTTCAAACAGTAACTCGATTTTTGTCAAGACATCACTAAACCATGAAATCCTCTCTTTTCTCAATGCCACAAATACCGCTCGATTTTCGTGTGTTTGTGTTGGATCGTTCACTTGGTTTGTATAGTGAAGGAGTAGCTGAGCGTTGTAATGCAATGAGCGGCGCATATCGAGAATATCGCTCGATGCAGCATAGGTGGACGTATTGGACGTCTCAGAAAAAAAACGTTCGATATGTGATGCGCTAATGGTCAAGTCACGATTTGCGAAGGCAAAAGTAGTAAACAAATTTTGCAGCTCTTTTCGACGCGCGTTTTTTTGTGGAAGAGAGTGCTTGATTGTCTCGAATGACAAAATCAAGCAACAACACACGATAAACATCATTAGAAGCATGGTTTGATTCTCTGTGTACGGCATACTCATGACAACCGTCTATTGGCATAGTCAAGCAATGTCATCAAACGCAGCTTCTACTACGATTCCTGACGTTTAACAATAAAGTCGCCTAATAAGCCATGAAGCATTGTCTGTCTAAAATTTCTACATAGCAACGAGTACACGGTTAAGCGCGGCTTGAAGTTCTGGTAACTGATAGGGTTTACGTAGCAGCGTCAAGTCTCTAAGGCGACCCTCAATGTTATTGACAATCTGTTCTTTGAATCCCCCTGATGTCAGTAAAATTCTACACGCAGCTCGATTATTCAGTACCCAATGAGCAACATCGTAACCAGACAGACCACCAGGCATTACGACATCGGTGAACACCAGATCGATATCCGCATTGCGTTGAAGTATGTCGATTGCCTGTGCCCCATTCTCAGCTTGAAGAACGTCAAAACCCAACGTAGTCAATCGAAAAGTGGTGAGCTCAAGTACTTGCTTGTTGTCATCAACGGCGAGTACACAACCACCAGTTGATGCCCAATTGAGTGCCAGCGGTGGTAGAGAAGGCACCCCACTTGGTCGCACATCGAACTCACAATTTATGCCGCAGTCGATCATCGGAATCACTCCTCTACCACGCGTGTGGAGTGGATATACTCGATGTTATTCCCACGCGTCTTGTGTGCTGTGTTGATAAGATTCAGTGCAACCTTGCGTAGAGTGCTTAATTCGACTGTTTTTGAACTGTATAGAACCACACCAATAGACATGGTTTCTTTTTGGCTCGATAGACTGAATTGCTGAAAAGCGTTTCGTACCAGACGGGCAATTTGCATGGCAGCAAGCTCATTGGTATTGCTCAGCATGATCGAAAAATGCCCTGGCTTAATGACGGTGAAGACATCGTCGTCGCCAAGCTCTGGCTCAATGGCATGAAAAAGTCGTGTGTTATCGTAAACAGTGCTGCCCGTCATTGCCCTGTCACCGCCTTCACGATTAATGATCGCATACACCAACGCGTTTGATCGGATAGTTGCCTCCGACATGAGTTCATTTTCTAAACGCCCCATGTTGTACTGTTAGACGTCAATACTCGTGCCGATTGAGCGCCGTTGTCTTGATAGTGTTTGTACACAACGTATACAAATTTCCATCTTGGCCGCCTATTACAGCACGAGATGCTAACCAATGAAATCCGCAACGTACCCACGTCGAATACGTACGTACGACTACGTACGTATTAATACGTATTCGTGCGTTCGCAGTCTGA
>CALKXZ010000165.1 GCA_938003775.1 uncultured Granulosicoccus sp.
CTTGCCATAACCGATGGGCATTTGCACGAATAATCGCTGATCAGAACCTCCCGCTTCGAGTAGCAACACAGAATAGCGACCACAGGCAGTCAATCGATTCGCCAGCACGGAACCGGCCGATCCAGCACCGACAATGATGTAGTCAAAGGTCTCTTTAATACGCATGAGTAGATGGTAGGTCGCTGACCCTGGAATTTCAGGGCTCTCTGATCAGCTATAGTTTTATCAATTAGCGTAACTTCTGGCTTAATTGTGCCTGCAACATCTCTGTTTGCCTATCATCAGCCCGTTCATCACTGGACACGCTACGTTCTGGCCTGCATCGTGGCACTGATGATTGTGGCGACTGTGTTCGCACTGGTTGAGTGGGCACCGATTGTGTCTACTTGGGATGCACGGGTCAGTGAGTGGGTACAGCGCCATCGCAGCTTAACACTTGATCGAGTCATGCTCGTAGTAACGCTATCTGCCGACTATGTCGTAGCGGCGGCGATTATAATGACCCTCGTTGCCTACCTGCTGTTCCGACAGCGATGGTGGTTGGCCATACATATGACGTGTGTCAGTGTTAGCGCAACGCTGAGTGTAACGATAGTTAAGGTGCTGGTGTCCAGGGCCAGACCTGAGAATACAGCGGGTGTGTTGAACCACTTCAGTTTTCCTAGCGGACACGCTTGCACCGGCGCTGTTGTAGCAGGATTAGTGGCCGTGATGCTCGGTTATCGTCGATCATCGGTCAGCCGTTATGGCATTTACGCAATCGCTACATTGATCGCTCTACTGATTGGATTTTCGCGGGTGTATTTACTGGCGCACTGGCCCACGGATGTTATTGCGGGTTTGGCATTTGGCTATGCACTTGTTGTGGCCTTTGCGTGGCAATTGCACACTGGATACGTTCTGCCCGTTAAAGGGCTCTGGCCATTGATTGCCAGTATTTGTCTGACATCAGTAATCGGCTATGCGATTTATACGTTCGATGAGCAGCTAGTCAAGTATGCGATTAACGGCTGAGTAGCTACCGCCGCATTAGTTTCAGCATGGAGACAATACCAACGGCTGGACCCAGCGCAAGCAAACAAAACAAAAATGGCCAACCCATGTGCGCGGCTATTAGTGGCGAGACTTGTACCGTCAAAATGGTCAGTGCAAAACCTAACGCTGTTTGCAAGGACATTAGGCTACCGGTCATTTCGGGTGGCGCTAGATCTGCAACCAACGCCGAGAACTGTGCTGAATCCGGAATCACAGACAGACCCCATAGTGTAAACACAAAGGCGACGAGCCATACTGGACCACCGAATACTGCGGCCGCCACCAGAGCGGATAATCCACTGATGAGCATGGACAGTATTGTTAGCTCCGCCTTGCCCACTTTATCCGCTATTTTACCGGCAAACGGGCACAGCAACGCACCCGAGCCAATAGCGATGAAAGCCGTAAGCTTGGACCATTCAATAGCCTGCTCTGGAGTGGTTCTTAATAAGTAGGATGCCGCTGCTGCTGGCGCTATCCATGCCCATAATGCATAGAGTTCCCACATGTGGCCCAGATAGCCAAGGAACGTACGGCGCAGGCGAGTATCAGTCCATGCAACGGTAATCATTCTCGGGTTCATGCGGGTCTGCGCGGCGTGGTAAGGACCCAGGCTTGTTCGCAGTACTAGGATTGCGGCGACTACCGCCAGTAGTGAGGCAAGAGCTGTTGTGAGTCGCCAGTTCGACCCACCGAGCCATGCCAGCAAATGAGGCGAGGCCGAACCCAGCGTCAGACCGCCCACGAGCAAGCCTACCAGCCAGCCACGATCCTCCTTTCCCCAACCCACTGCTATTTTCATTCCGACCGGATAAACGCCTGCCAGGCAAACGCCTGTCACTATGCGCAAACAAACACTGGCGATACTGCCGGGAGGTACGATCAACAATAGGCCATTGGCAATGGCAGCGAGTAGTGCTGACGCGGCAAACACTCGGCGTGGGTCGTAGCGATCCGCTATCCCCGCCATCGCGACATACAGCGCCCCGATAACAAATCCTGCCTGCACACCCGACACCATAAGCGCAGACGTAAAAGCGTTGAGTTCAAGCTCCTGACGCTGATCAGCCAGCGTGGCAGAAGACACGAACCACAGCGTCATTGCAGCGACTTCAGCGAGCACCAGCAAGACGATAGATCGCACTTTCATCTTTTTGCCATCAAAAAGCACCCATTAAGCGACAATCCCACCCCTATAAAAAGCAAACCCCCAACAAAAACAATCACCTACAAGGGTCAGACCCTATAGCAACCTTAATTACCTGTTTTTCGGGTAAAAAAAGGCGCATTAAGGGGCTTATGGTGGTCCGACCCGTGGTTTACCAGCGGGTGGCGGATTTTACGGCTTGGCCTAGTTCGGCGGGGGAGCGGGTGATGGTGACGCCGGCGGCCTCGAGTGCTTGGAACTTGTCATCGGCGGTGCCTTTACCGCCTGCGATAATGGCGCCTGCATGACCCATGCGTTTGCCGGGCGGTGCTGTCACACCGGCAATGTAAGCAGCCACAGGTTTACTCACGTTACTCTTGATGAAGTCAGCCGCCTCCTCTTCTGCGGTGCCACCGATTTCACCCACCATCAGGATAGCTTCTGTTTGTGGGTCAGCTTCGAACAGTGCCAGTGCATCAACAAAACTAGTACCGGGAATCGGATCACCACCAATACCGATGCAGGTACTTTGACCGTAGCCCAGATCAGAAGTCTGCTTGACACATTCATAGGTTAATGTTCCGGAACGCGACACAATACCAACCTTTCCTTTTTGGTGTATAGATCCGGGCATAATGCCGATTTTGCATTCTGCAGGAGTGATAATACCGGGGCAGTTGGGCCCAATCAGTCGTACACCGTTCTGCTCAACCGCAATGCGCGCTTCGAGCATATCCAACGTTGGAATACCTTCTGTAATGCAGACAATCAATTGCACGCCACTCTCGGCCGCTTCGATGATTGAGTCCTTACAAAACGCTGCAGGCACATAAATAACAGTGGCGTCTGCACCGGTTTGATCAACCGCATTACGCACAGTGTTAAAAACGGGCAAAGATAGGTGTGTGGTACCGCCTTTGCCAGGCGTCACGCCACCCACCATTTGCGTGCCATAAGCAATAGCTTGTTCACTGTGAAAAGTACCCTGACTTCCAGTAATACCTTGGCAGATCACCTTGGTGCTTTTATTAACCAGCACGCTCATGATGCAGCTCCTACCGTTGTTACTATTTTCTGTGCAGCATCACCCAGGTCACCGGCTGATTGCAGGTTTAATCCACTCTTGTCCAGTAACGCCCGCCCTTCAGCAGCCTTGGTGCCCTCAAGGCGTACCACAACCGGTACTTTTATACCGACTTCAGCAACCGCAGCAATGACCCCTTCAGCGATCAGATCGCAGCGCACGATACCGCCAAAAATATTCACCAAAATACCTTTGACTTCCGGGTCGGAGAGAATAATCTTCAGCGCTTCAGCCACACGCTCTTTCGTCGCACCACCACCAACGTCCAGGAAGTTAGCTGGCTGACCACCTTTGAGCTTGATGATATCCATGGTCGCCATAGCAAGACCAGCACCGTTTACCATGCAACCTATGTTGCCTTCCAGCGCCACGTAGTTCAGGTCCCATTCAGAGGCACGTAACTCTCGCTCGTCTTCCTGGCTTTTGTCACGCAACGCTTGTAGATCTTTATGCCGGTACAACGCGTTGCCGTCGACATTGATCTTGCCATCAAGGCAGATAAGATCCCCTTCCGATGTGATCACTAGCGGGTTAATCTCAACAAGCGCAAGATCCTTTTCTACAAACAGTTGACACAACCCTGTAAGCAGTGAAGTGAACTGCTTGATCTGCTGACCGGACAAACCCAATCCAAACGCCAGCTCTCGACACTGAAACGGCATAATGCCTACCAACGGATTTAGTGTCGCCTTGAGAATTTTCTCGGGTGTTTCATGAGCAACGGTTTCGATCTCCATACCACCCTCGGTGGAGGCCATAACCACCACACGCTGACTGGCGCGATCAATCACCATGCCCAGATACAACTCATTGGCAATGTTGCAAGTCTCTTCCACCAGCACGGTGTTTATCGGCTGGCCGTCAGCGTCTGTCTGGATAGTGACCAGGTTAGTACCCAGCAACGACTGTGCATAATCTTCAGCCTCTCGCGGGGTGTCAACGAGCTTGACACCACCTGCCTTGCCGCGCCCTCCAGCGTGCACCTGTGCCTTAACGACAACCTTATCAGTGGTTAGTTTTTCTGCCGCCTGGCGTGCCTCAGCAGGCGTACCGGCCACAATATTGTTGGGGACTGGCATGCCATATGTCTTGAACAAGGCCTTAGCCTGATACTCATGTAGATTCATGAATGTTCCTGTTGCTACAAAGACTCAAAGTCAGTGGTTGGATCGGATATTGTGCGCACGTTTCGGTTCCCTGAAAACGTGCACTGGAAAATGCTTATGATCGTTTGCGACGATTACCAATATGAATGGCTCGACCATCAGCGCTCAGTGCTGCCTCGTGCATAGCTTCAGACAAGGTTGGATGAGCATGAATGGTATGGGCAATGTCTTCTATAGTGGCGTCGAATTCCATTGCCAAAACAGATTGCGCGAGTAGTTCTGAGGCACTGGGACCTATCAGATGGGCGCCCACCATACGATCGTTACTGCGATCACGAATGATTTTGACCAGGCCAGTGGTGTCACCCTTGGCTTTTGCCCGACCACTGGCTGCAAAAGGGAAGCTACCAACCTGGTAATCAATACCTTCGCTCTTGAGTTGTTCTTCGGTCTTGCCAACCCATGCCACCTCCGGGTGTGTGTAAATAACGTTTGGCATGACATCGTAGTTTAGGGATGCGTTTTCACCGGCAATGCGCTCGGCAACCATAACACCCTCTTCTGAACCCTTGTGCGCCAACATGGGGCCACGCACAACATCACCAATGGCATACACATGCGGTACATTCGTTTCGCAATAGTCGTTGACATGGAATAGGCCTCTTTCGTCTTGTTGGATATCAGCCTCGGAGGCGCACACAGTGTCTGTGTAAGCGCGACGACCCACAGCCACAATCAATTTATCGAATGTTTGCTCGTGTTCGCCGTCAGCATCCTGAAATTTAACAACAACTTGATTGCCCGTAACCTGACTACCCATGACACGGGTACTGAGTCGAATGTCCAGACCTTGTTTGGTGAAGGTCTGCTGGGCAACGCGGGCAATCGCCTTGTCAACCATCGGAAGAAAAGTATCTTGCGCTTCGAGTAATACCACCTCTGAGCCCATGCGTCGCCAGACACTACCCAGCTCAAGGCCGATAACACCTGCACCAATCACGCATACACTGCCTGGCACCGATTCCCAGTCTAGGGCACCCGCCGAATCCACGACTATGTTGCCTTCAAGTGGTGTCGCTGACAAATCAATAGGCACTGAACCTGTGGCTATCACCACATTCTCAGCCTGATAGCGTGTTTCTGTCCCATCGTGGGCAGTGACCTTGACCTGTTTTTCAGCTAACAGTTGACCCCGACCCTGCAGCCAGTCAATACCATTTTGCTTAAACAGCATCGCGATACCGCCAGTCAGTTCGCCAACAACCTTGTCCTTGCGGCCAATCATCTTGGGCACATCGAGCGTAACCTCGCCCACGTTGATTCCCAGATCGTGAAAGTTGTGCCGAGCCGTTTCGTACAGCTCAGTGCTCTCTAGCAAGGCCTTTGACGGTATACAACCCACGTTCAGACAGGTGCCACCTAACGCCGGTTTATTCTGTTTGTCGATCCACTTTTCCACACATGCCGTCTTCAGCCCGAGTTGCGCGGCCCGAATGGCAGCCACGTATCCGGCGGGACCACCACCAATTACTATTACATCGTACACGTCGGCCATTAGTGCGTCCCTGAGTGCTGATATCTGTGAAAGTCCGACAGTATATCGCGGACACGTGCCAACTTAGACGCGAATACGTCGAAAGCTTTGCTCAGCGTCTTAGCAAAAGACCTATGACGCCAATCAGCTATTGGCTCTACAGCCATCTGTGCAAGAAACACCCCGATACGTTACACACATTACCCTAAGAGCCTGGATGACACCTGCTGCCAGTCGATTCCGTCGTACAGGCCTTTCACACTTGGTCAGCGCACTGATACCCCACTACGAACAGACTGTCCATCGTGCAGTATGACTGTCCACGTAGTCAGAATACATAGATCAATAAAGGACACCGGTTTGATCAGAAATGGTAAGCCTGTGCATTGCGCCAAATGCGCGTTAGCGCGACATAAAACCGACGCCCCTGTTCACGCAGCGCCGCTGCGCCAAAATGTACACATGAGACTTGTCCGCAGGGATATTGAGGAGGCACCAGATCGTCATTGTTGACGAAATCAGCATATTGTACGTACGAGGCGATATTACGGTGCGCTGCATCAACCTGGCGCTTTGTGGCACTGAAGCGTGAAAAGGGTGCCCGTTCATCATCACCTTTGCTTTGCGTCGCAACAATGAAAGGTATCAGTGAATCATTACCTCTGGCATCTGCACCGCGCTTATCCACACGAGCCTCGCGGCGTATTCGTCTGACCAATGCCGAAAGGTTCTGCTCGTAAGTTCTGGCACAGTCCGGATTATTCGAGTCCGCACCACCCTGATGCCAGAGAATAGCGCGAAGAACACCCCCAGTCTCCCGTAAGGTCAGGTTAAGACGCGTTAGAGCACGGTCTGCTAGCAGGGTACCACCGAGAAAACTGTCGGGTGTCTGTTTGGCATTCCAGGCCAGATTGCCGTTATTGTTGGCACAGAATCCGGTTGCACCCCAAGCCGCAGGCACCAGATAGACAGTGGCATTAGTGTGCCGAAGCGCCTGCTTTGCAAACGATAAACCGAGCCCCACAAATGTCGCACCCTTACCGCCTACACCCGGATAACGTGGCTCGTGTAATGGGTCCTCAGCAACCACAAACAACGGATCAAAGGTATTGGCCAGTTCATCGGTAAACAGCGCATCATGCGTAAAAATACTCGGACTGTTAGGCTGCACATTGAGCTGTCGTATACGCGAGTTGCGCGCGTCAAGTCCGCCTGGAAAACGCTGCCTACTGCCTTTTTCACTATAACCTTCCATATTACTCTGACCTATCAGCAGGTATACATCAGGCGCTTTGGTCGGTGTGACATCGACAATCAGCGGTGTGCTCGTTCTGGAAACACCATCATCGGCTATGATCTCGTAATGGCGCTCATGAAAAATCAAGGGTGCAACACCGACATCCAGATG
The DNA here is from genome assembly GCA_938003775.1 of uncultured Granulosicoccus sp. Lineage (GTDB taxonomy): Bacteria > Pseudomonadota > Gammaproteobacteria > Granulosicoccales > Granulosicoccaceae > Granulosicoccus. The sequence continues at coordinate 7,315 of CALKXZ010000165.1, forward strand.
CAACGTCAGTACAGAGCCCGATTCATTAGCACCTAAGGTAATTGTTGAAAACGTATGGCGCAGCTGCCGCATATCGCGTTCAGTTCGCGCTTTAAGCGACAAGGTTACTGCCCGTTTAACAGATCGCTTGCGTTGCACCGACAAGCCGATCGACAGACCAGCTGAATCACCTTCAAGCAACGTGACACGACCCAGTTGGCTGTACAGAATCAGACCATCGTTATCAACGCCTGGATCTGGAACAGGATCTGGTATCGGGGGTGGCTCGACTGTTCCTGGCACACGTGCGTCTCGCTTCTCACCACGCGTGCCCGACAATTCGACCACAAGAGGAGCACCTTCATTACCTTGGCGGTCGATTGCGCTGACGGTATAGGTATAGGACTGAGCTGGCTCAAGATTGGGCTCGTACAAACTTCTTGCATCCTTAACGCCCAGAAACTCATCATCTCGAAACACGCGATAACCCACAACCACAGTGTCATCTGTCGCAGCTGTCCAGATTATTTCACCCGCTGTTGAGGAATAGCGGACACTTCGCAGACTCGCGGGCAGACTCGGCGGCTGATTGTCAGCAACTCGATTAAAGCTACCGATGTGATCAGCCACCACTGTGTTCGCACGCTGTTCGTTCGCATGAACAGATGTGCTGGCAGCGATTAACAACAACACCATCAGCAACACAACGGTAAAAAACTCTGTGGCGGAAAAGTGATGCTTTACTTTTTTCATGGTGCAGTTCAGCCTCATGCTGACAATGAGTGAAGCGAATGCTCTGACCGACTCAGTGCAGAACACTAAAGGTTAGTCATGAGCGCTTTGAACAGACAATCATTTAAACCATGACACAGGTATAGTGCTTACCAGGTCAGTTGGCAAACTGACCTGCCCTCAGTGGTGAAAATACAGTGATGCAACACCCGCAAATTTCACGATACACAGGCCTCTATCATCCGCTGTTTTACAAACCATTCGCTTTTGTAGACTGTACGGTAAAATTCCCAGCGCGTAGTAACACTCCACGCTTTAACCAGGCACTTACTTCTATAATTCAATGAATATGAATGCCTTGCAAACGGCCAAACAGGTCGTGCTTAACTACTGCGACGAGATCGACAACGCAGAACCTCACGCATTACTCTCAGCACTGCAGCGCCATACAACACCTGATTATCGCTGGCGCGGTATGCATCCATTCTATGAGCAAAGTGGTGCAGAAGCGGTATGTCAAGTTTTTTGGACACCATTGCGTGCATCGTTTACAGCACTAAAACGCAGACCAGACGTGTTTCTGGCAGGCTACAACACCTGCGAACCGGGTCGCTCTACACACACACCCACGACGCAAGAAGACACCGTGGACAACAACGCTGTATGGGTGTGTCAGATGGGTCATTTCATGGGTTTGTTCGATCATCCGTGGCTGGATATTCCCAGTACACATCGTCTGGCCTTTATTCGCTATGTCGAATTTCATCGTGTAGAAAATGGTCTGATTGCGGAGTCGGCGTTGTTTATTGACTTGATTGGTGTCATGCGACAGGCAGGTCACAATCCATTGCCGCCGCAAACGGGCAGTTCGTTCCTATACCCCGGCCCAATGACACACGATGGTCTGTTATTGAACACCCACCCACAGGAGCAGGGTGTTGCCACATTAAATCTGATCAACCGAATGATCAGCGATTTAAGTCGGGCTAACCAGGTTGCGCAAGAAACAGGCGACAATGCCGTACCGCCCAGTGTGCTTGCCAGCACATGGCATGACGATATGATCTGGTATGGCCCGGAAGGCATTGGTGCTACCTACTCAATAGAACGTTATCAGCACCAGCACCAGTATCCATTTCGAGCCAATCTCAGTGGCAAGGCATTTAATGGACACGTCGCACGATTCGCGGAAGGCAATTATGGCTGCTTTTTTGGCTGGCCTAATCTAACCAATACAGCAACCGGCGGTTTTTTAGGCATGACAGGCAGCTCTACAGCGGCGGACATGCGCGTTGTTGACGTCTATCGACGACACGGCGATAAGCTAGCTGAGAACTGGGTCATCATCGATCTTCCCCACTGGCTGTCCATGCAGGGACTGGATGTGCTGGCGCGCATGCGCCAGCTACTCGGCATTGACACGGTGCTAACGCATTCTTAACCCGGCAGATTCTTTGATAAAAGCACCGATTGTATCGATGGCCCAGAACAGCACAAACAACGCAGATCTGATGGGTCCCCTAAGCGGCTAACCCTATAGATCTAAAATGATTCTGGCCGGGTCTTCTACCAGCTCCTTGATGGTTTTCAAAAAACCCACGGCGCCCTTGCCATCCACAATACGATGGTCGTAACTCAGCGCAATGTACATCATCGGACGGATAACCACCTCGCCGTCAACGGCAATGGGGCGATCCTGGGTGGCGTGCATACCCAGAATGGCACTTTGCGGCGGATTGAGTATGGGTGTTGACAGCAGTGATCCAAAAACACCGCCGTTAGAGACGGTGAACGTGCCTCCGGTCATCTCTTCCATGGTCAGTTTTCCGTCCCGCGCTTTTTCAGCGTAATGACCAATGGACTTTTCAATATCGGCTAACAGCATATGCTCTGTGTTGCGCAGTACCGGTACTACTAACCCACGCTCAGACGATACAGCCACGCCAATATCACAATACCCGTGGTAGACCACATCATCGCCATCAATAGATGCGTTGACGTCAGGGTAACGCTTCAGCGATTCAGTCGCCGCCTTCAGGAATATGGACATGAAGCCGAGCTTGACCCCGTGTGATTTCTCAAACTGAACCTTGTACTGGTTACGAAGAGCAATGAAAGCGCTCATATCTACCTCATTAAAGGTAGTGAGCATGGCAGTGTTTTGCGTGGCTGACAGCAGGCGCTCGGCAATGCGAGCCCGCAGACGAGTCATTGGCACACGCTTCTCAACACGTTCACCGTCAGCAGTAATAGGCAAGGCAGATGGTGCATTGGACGCGGGTACCGCTGCAACAGGTGCAGCCGGTGTTGACGCAGCAGATACTGATGCCCCAGCCACATGTTTTTCAACGTCTTCTTTGGAAATACGTCCGTTCTTACCGCTACCTTGTACTTGGCTAGCGCTCAAACCATGCGTCTCAAGTAGCTTTCTTACCGAAGGGCTAGTCTGTCCCGCCTGCTCATCGGCACTTGTTGAGTCAGCCACTGCGTCGCCAGCCGAATCATTGGCAGCCGCACTGCCGCCTGCCGCAGCAGTCTCAGGAGCCGAGCTACCTGCAGCCGCCGCCTCAATAGAACCGATGACCTGATGAGCCTGCACCGTGGTGCCTTCATCCTCTATGATCTTGCCCAGCACACCATCTTCGGCGGCTGGCACTTCCAACACCACCTTGTCTGTTTCAATATCAACAAGCACTTCATCGCGGCTGACCGGATCGCCTTCCTTCTTGTACCAAGTAACAATCAATGCATCCGCAATTGATTCAGGCAGAGTCGGCACTTTGATTTCGGATGTCATCAGGGATCGCCTTTTATTTTTACGGTTTCAGTGTTAGTAGTGTAGGTTAGCGAGTCTGGCCATTGGGAATCAGTCCCAGGCCTTCTTCCACCAAGCGTTTTTGCTCAATCAGATGCTGACTCATGTAGCCACTGGCCGGTGAGGCAGAAGGGGCTCGCCCGGCAAATTCAACATCTGACACTGTGGCGGGCAGTACGCGTTCAATACGATGTCGATTGGAACGCCAGGCACCTTGATTACGAGGTTCTTCTTGACACCACACAATGGACTTAGCATTCGGATACTGTTGTACAGCCTGTGTCATTGCATCATAGGGAAACGGGTAGAGCTGCTCCAATCGCACCAGCGCTACATTAGTCATTGCTTTTTCGCGTCTGGTTTCCAACAGATCGTAGTACACCTTGCCACTGCAAAATACCAGGCGATCCACGCCATCAGGATCCAGTTCATCAATCTCTGGCAATACCGTTTGGAAAGTACCGTCTGCCAGATCTTCCAGCGTTGAGGTTGCGAGGCGATGACGCAGTAGACTCTTGGGTGACATGACGATCAGCGGACGTCGCATATCTCTGAGCATTTGCCGGCGCAACATATGGTAAGCCTGAGCTGGCGTACTGGGCACCAGTACCTGCATGTTGTCTTCAGCACACATTTGTAAAAAGCGTTCAAGCCGCGCCGATGAATGTTCTGGCCCTTGACCCTCGTAGCCATGTGGCAGCAGCAGCGACAGTCCGCACAGACGCCCCCACTTGGTCTCACCTGAACTGATGAACTGGTCAATCAATACCTGCGCACCGTTCGCAAAGTCACCAAATTGTGCTTCCCAGATAACCAGAGTGTTGGGGTCAGCCGTGGCATAGCCGTATTCAAAACCTAACACCGCCTCTTCAGACAAAACTGAATCGATCACCAGAAAATTGGCCTTGTCGGTCAATTCGCGCAAGGGCACATAGGCACCGGTACTGGTTTGATTGTGCAACACAGAATGTCGGTGAGCAAAAGTTCCTCGTCCGCAATCTTGACCCGATAAACGCACCGAGTACCCTTGATTGAGCAACGTGGCGTAGGCCATGGTTTCTGCATAACCCCAGTCAAGTGGCAACGCACCGGCAGTCATCTTGCGCCGGTCTTCAACAATTTTCTTAACGCGTGAATGCAGCACCAGTCCATCTGGTAGCGTGGTCAGCCGAGTAGCTAACTCCTGAAGCGTTGCCAAAGGCACCTTGGATTCATACGGTATTTGCCAGTCAGTGCCGGTGAATCGTGACCAGTCAACGTGCAGCTCCGGCGCCTCGTCCAGCCCTTCCAGAACATCAGGCGCAACGTTTACGCCATCATCCAGCGCCTGACGGTAATCCTCGACCAGACGATCCGAATCTGACGAACTGACGATATTGGCATCGGCCAGTTGTTTTGCATACAGAGTGCGTGTAGTGGGCAGCGCCTTAATCGATTTGTACATGATGGGCTGCGTCACGGACGGTTCATCGGTTTCATTGTGGCCGTGGCGCCGGTAACAGACCATATCGATAACAACGTCTTTTTTGAACGCCATACGAAAATCCAGCGCTAGCTGAGTGACGAAATAGACCGCTTCCGGATCATCGCCATTGACGTGAAATATAGGCGCGTTAATCATCTTTGCCACATCAGTAGCATACAAAGTGGACCGCGCATCTGCGACATTGCTGGTCGTAAACCCGATCTGGTTATTGATGATGATATGCACGGTTCCCTTGGTGGAAAAACCGCGAGAATCAGCCATGTTGAAGGTTTCCATGACAACGCCTTGTCCCGCGAACGCAGCATCACCGTGGATCGCTATGGGCAGTACCTTCTCACCTTCCTTGTCCTTGTAGCGATCCTGGCGCGAGCGAACCGAGCCCTCCACCACGGGCGAGACGATTTCCAGATGCGACGGGTTGAACGCCAGCGACAAATGCATGTGACCATGCGGCGTCTTGATGTCAGAGCTGAATCCCTGATGGTATTTGACATCACCCGACGACAGACTCTCGTTGTGTTTACCTTCAAATTCCTGGAACAAAGTGGCTGGGTTCTTACCCAGAATATTGACCAACACATTCAGACGACCACGGTGTGCCATACCAATGACCATGTCCTTGACACCGGCCGCACCTGCACGTCGAACCAATTCACTCATGAC
>CALKXZ010000166.1 GCA_938003775.1 uncultured Granulosicoccus sp.
ATACCACATTGATGGAGCGCGATGCGGGCTCGGTCCGACTCACTGGCATGGGCGAGCTTCTACTGGAGCACGCAAGGCAGGTGCTGCGCCAAACAGAACTTCTAATCGAGGCAACTAACAATGCTGCCCTGTATGACGGCACTTTACGGCTGGGAGTCACTGAGATGATCGTCCACACTTGGCTACGCGATTTTCTTAAAGCCCTGAAACAAGACTACCCTAACGTCAATGTTGAGCTAACCGTTGATCTATCAGTAAATCTGAAAAAATCCTTGTTTGATCGCTCCATCGACCTGGCATTTCAGAACGGGCCATTCAATCGCAGCACCAGTGGTAGCAATGATCTAGGCACCTACGCTTGGATCTGGGTCGCGTCACCAGCACTGACATTGCCACACGGTCGGGACATTACCGTGGACCAACTTGCTGAGCACCCGATTCTGACGCATGCCAGAGACACCCAAACCTTTGACGAAATCATGACCCATTTTCGTACACATGCCAAGCTGGTACCGCGCTTGGTTCCATCGAGCAATCTATCCTCGTGCCTACACATGACACTCGATGGCATGGGCGTGGCCACAGTACCTATCAGCATGGTGAGACAGGAGTTGGAACGTGGCGAACTCATTCAGTTGGACTACACATGGGTGCCCAATAACCTACAGTTTCAGGCACGCTACGATGCTGATAAAACGCCGTATTACGTGGCCAAGGCGGCCAAGCTGGCCAGCGATATCGCGCTGCGCTACGCCCAAGATCTGACTCCCGCGAGAGGATAATTTTTCCTGATCATCAGGATTCATTATTTTAATTGGATTTTATCGTCCAGCTCGCCGTAAACTCCCAAGTTGACCCACAATCCACTCCACAGCTAGGACTGATTTAAGTGACTGAAGATGCATCAATACGCATGGGCGTGGACATTGGTGGCACGTTCACCGACGTGGTACTGGAAGTGGGAGCCGAACAATTCTCTATAAAAGTGCTCACAACTTACGCAGCACCAGAAGACGCCATACTCGATGGCCTGCACCAGGTGTGCACCAAGGCGGGTATCACACCGGGACAGATAAGCCAGATTATTCACGGCACCACACTGGCGACCAACGCATTGATAGAAAGACGCGGTGCAAAGACGGCATTAATCACCACACAGGGTTTTCGTGATGTCATCGAGATGCGCACCGAATCGCGTTTTGAACAGTATGATCTGAACCTTAATCTTCCAGAACCGCTGTTACCAAGACAACATCGCTTTACCGTGGCAGAGCGGGTTGATGCGAGTGGCCAGGTACTCATCCCATTACAGCGCTCTGATGTGGAAGCATTGGCACAACGTATCAAAACGGCCGGCTTCACCAGTGTCGCGATTGGTCTGATTCATTCTTATCTTAACGACACACACGAAAAGATGATTCGTGATGTGCTGACCAGTCAGCTACCCGATCTGATGATATCGCTCTCCAGCGAAGTGTCACCACAAATGCGCGAGTACGAACGCTTTAACACCGTTGTTGCTAATGCGTACATCAAACCATTGATGAAAAGCTATTTGGGACGTCTTAAAGGCCGGCTCAACAACGAAGGTGTTGACTGCCCCATTTTTCTTATGCACTCCGGCGGTGGCATTATTTCTCTGGAGAACGCTGCCGACTTTCCTGTTCGCTTGGTTGAATCTGGACCTGCGGGTGGTGCGGTGTTTGCTGCACACATTGCCGCACGTTATGGCCTGGACAAGGTCCTCTCGTTCGACATGGGTGGAACGACCGCCAAGATCTGTCTGATCAAAAATCAAACACCAAAGACCAGTCGTGTGTTTGAAGTGGCTCGCACCTATCGCTTTAAGAAAGGGTCGGGTATGCCGATTTCGATTCCGGTCATTGATATGGTTGAAATCGGTGCCGGAGGCGGTTCCCTGGCACATGTAGATGCGATGCACCAAATACGTGTCGGCCCGCAAAGCGCAGGTTCAGAACCCGGTCCTGCCTGTTACGCTCGCGGTGGAGAGATCCCTGCTGTGACCGATGCTGACCTAGTACTCGGCAAGTTGGATCCGGACAATTTTGCTGGCGGTTCTATTCAGTTGAGTACAGCAAATTCCACATCCGCTCTAGAAAACAAGCTGGGCAAGACGCTGGACATGAACGCCACGACTGCTGCATTTGGTTTATCAGAAGTCGTTGATGAGAATATGGCGAATGCGGCTCGCGTGCATGCCGTTGAAAACGGTGAAGATCTGGCTGAGTACACCATGATAGCGTTCGGTGGCGCAGCACCTTTGCACGCTGGCAGGCTGTGCGAGAAGCTGGGAGTGGATCGATTGTTGGTTCCTACCGGGGCTGGCGTGGGTTCTGCTATCGGTTTTCTGCGTGCACCGTTCAGTTTCGAAGCGAACCGATCGGTCTATATGCGCCTGTCTGATTTTGCACCCAACGTCATCGCAACACTGTTACGCGAACTGGCGACAGAGGCAACAGGCTTTGTTCGCAACTGCGATAGTCAAGCCAGCATCAACACGCAATACAAGGTGTATATGCGTTATATCGGTCAGGGTTGGGAAATTCCCATCATGCTCACCGAAGCGCAAGCTATGAATCCAGACGCCGCTACTTTTCAGCGTTTGTTCGAGCAAGACTATGCCACGTTGTTTGGTCGCGTGGTCGATGGTATGGACATAGAGATAACGGTATGGGCGGTGAATGCCACCACACCTATCGAGGCGGTAGAGCCGGTTGAACTAGCCAATCAACACACCACGGCCAGCAGTGACTCAACCCGCATGCTTTTCGATGCAGCACTTGGAGACTCAGTGGCTGCCAAGGTGGTGCAGCGCAACACGATGCGTACGGGGCACACATCACAGGGCCCATCGATCATAACCGAAGACGAAACCACGATTGTCGTGCCGTCCAGTCGTTGGGCCATTACCCAGGCTGATGGCACCATCGACGTTGTCCGCAAAGGCTAATCGGGACTATTTATGAACACAACATCTGCACACCCGACGGCTCGCGCTGATACGGTCGCCCACCAGGTCATGTGGAACCGTCTTATCTCGGTGGTTGAAGAACAAGCGCAGGCGTTAGTACGCACGGCTTTTTCGACATCCGTGCGAGAAGCAGGCGACTTATCTGCTGGCGTTTATGACACCCAATGCCGGATGCTGGCACAAGCGGTCACTGGTACGCCAGGACATGTCAATGCTATGGCCGATGCAGTTGGCCACTTTGTGCGACGCATAGGTCGTGAGAACATCCTCGAAGGCGATGTGTATATCACCAATGATCCGTGGGAAGGCACGGGCCATCTGCACGACATCACTGTGGTCACACCCTCGTTCCATCACGCTAAGCATGTCGGTTTTTTTGCTTGCACAGCGCACATCGTTGATATCGGAGGCAGAGGCTTTGGTGCCGATGCTGCATCGATCTATGAAGAGGGTTTGTATATACCGATCATGAAGTTTGCCGATCAAGGTAACGTGGACCAAACACTGATCAAGATTGTGCGCGGTAACGTACGAGAACCGGACCAACTGGTTGGTGATATCTACGCACTGGCTACTTGCAACGAGATCGGCCATCGTCGTCTTATAGAGATGATGCATGAATTCAACCTGTCAGATTTAGACGGTATTGGTTCTTTCATACTGGATAACTCACGGCGTGCAACCATCGAATGCATTGCAGCCCTGCCCCGTACCTCGGCCACGGGCTCCATGACAATTGATGGTTATTCCAAACCCATTGATTTGAAGGTAAAACTCGATATTCACAATGACCGGATGGTGTGCGACTTCGCCGGTACCTCGGGGTTGGATAAAAAAGGCATCAACGTTCCACTGGTGTATACCAAGGCCTACGCATGCTATGCATTGAAGTGCGCTATTGCGCCAGATATACCCAACAACGCAGCCTCGCTGGCGCCGTTTGAAGTGATTGCACCGGAGAATTCCATTGTTAATGCTGTACATCCGGCACCCGTGGCTTTACGTCATGTTATTGGACACATGGTGCCCGATACGGTCTACGACGCCCTGGACAAAATTCTGCCAAACCTGGTTCCGGCAGAGGGTGCGGGTACGCTGTGCAATTTTCAGGTTTCCGTACGACCACGTACCGACGAACCCGCACCGCAGAATGCAGTTCGGGCAGAAGTACTGACGTTCAATTCAGGCGGTTCCGGTGCTCGACCGAGTTCTGACGGACTCAATGCAACAGCGTTCCCATCAGGTGTCATGACCATGCCTATTGAGGCTACCGAACATACTGGTCCCGTGATCATCTGGCGTAAAGAACTCAGACCCGATAGTGGTGGTGCAGGAAAATACCGGGGAGGACTGGGACAATACATGGAGGTCGGTGTTGTTGAGGGTCATGAGTTCGATTTTCAGGCCATGTTTGACCGAGTAGATCATCCTGCCCGAGGGCGTCAAGGTGGAGCCAATGGCGCGCCAACCACTATCGCCCAAGATGATCAGTCACCGATGAACGGTAAGGGCAAACAATTTGTGCCTCACGGCAGACGTGTCATGCTAGCGTTTCCTGGCGGTGCCGGTTACGGCCCGGTGCAGGAACGCGACCCGCAGCTGATCAAACGCGATCTGGCTCGTGGCTATATCTCAGCTGAAGCGGCCAAACGTGACTATGGCATGAGCGAAGCTGATATCAACACAATGATGGATGCTATCACCCACGGAGATGAAACACCTTGAAACAGCTTGCCAGTAACCCATTCACCCAGGCTATACGCCGTGGTGAAAAACAAATTGGTCTGTGGGTCAGTCTCAGTCACCCGTTTGCCGCCGAAGTGGTTGCCACATCCCATTATGATTGGGCATTACTGGATATGGAGCACACACCCAACGAACTGACTAGCCTACTGGGACAATTACAAGTATTTGCAGCCAGCGACACAACGGCTATTGTTCGACCTGATTGGAATGATCCGGTAAAGGTTAAACGCCTGCTGGATATGGGTGCACCAGGCTTGTTATTTCCCATGGTGCAGTCAGTTGAGGAAGCACAGGCAGCTGTTGCTGCAACGCGTTACCCACCCAGAGGCATTCGCGGCGTCAGTGGCTCCACACGCGCCAATGCATTTGGTCGCACGTCAGACTATTTCCAACGTATCGAAGAGGAAACCACAGTCATTGTGCAACTTGAATCTCGTGCGGCAATTGCACAGGCTGAGCAAATTGGTACAGTTGACGGGGTCACCGGTGTATTTTTTGGGCCTGCTGATATCGCCTCTGATATGGGCTTGCTTGGTAAACCCATGGACCCTGCAGTATGGGATCTGATTATGCCAGCAGCGCGAAAACTTATGGACATGGGTGTACCGGTGGGCACACTGGTACTGGACGCTGATTTCGCCGCGCGCCTACTTAACGATGGCTTCACGTTCGTGGCTTGCGGCTCAGACCTATCGTTGCTCACTAAAAGCGTTGATACACTGCTTACCACTGTTAAAAACAAACTGTCGTGAACTACGCAGCGTCGCGTCTGGATGTGGTAAAGCCTTCTGCGTCAATGGCGGTCAGTAACCGCGCTAAAGCACTCAAAGCCGCTGGGCAGAACGTGATCGATCTTGGGCTGGGAGAACCTGACTTTGACACCCCTGCACATATTATTGATGCAGCGCATCAGGCAGCGCTCAATGGCAACACGCGCTATACACCTACCGATGGTGCACCAGCGTTAAAACAAGCGGTGTGTGAAAAACTCAAGCGTGAAAATAATCTGACGTATCAGCCGCAGGAAATCATCGTATCCAACGGCGCCAAGCAGGTTATTTTCGATGCGTTAATGGCGACTTTAGAACCCGGTGAAGAGGTTCTACTGTGCGCTCCACATTTTGATACCTACCGGTCAATGACTTTGGTTTTGGGTGGAAAACCGGTGGTCATACAATACAAGGAAGAAAACGGTTTCCGTGTCACACCTGCAGATCTTGAATCAGCTATTACCACCAAAACACGTTGGTTGTTTTTGAATGTGCCTTCTAATCCTGCCGGTGCTACCTACACACGCGACGAACTCACAGCATTAGGAGCCGTGATTGAACGTCATTCAAGACTACTGGTGCTCTCTGATGAAATCTACGAACATATCGTGTTCGATAACCTCGCATTTGAATCATTTGCCAGCGCCTGCCCACAGCTTCGAGCCAACACATTAACTGTTAACGGTGTATCGAAAGCCTATGCGATGACCGGTTGGCGCATTGGCTATGGCGCAGGCCCACAACCGTTGATCGCAGCCATGACCAAGGTACAGTCGCAAATCAGCTCGGGAGCTTGCTCAATTGCACAAGCAGCCGCAGTGGCCGCACTTAGCGGACCACAAAGTGAGGTTACACACTTTCGTGATGCATTCGAGCAACGACGCAACTTGGTGGTCAATGCAGTACGGACAATTCCGGGACTGACACTCGACCCTCCTGGTGGTGCGTTCTACACACTGATCGGATGTGCGTACTACATTGGCGCGACAACAACCGACGGTCAGTTGATCACTGATGACGTCGCGTTTGCCAACTATCTGCTGGACGATGCGCTAGTAGCCGCAGTACCCGGAAGTGCTTACGGTTTATCACCGTTTTTTCGCCTGTCCACCGCCACCACTGCTGCAAACCTGACTAGTGCCATGCAGCGTATTGCCGCGTCACTAGCCAAGTTGCATGTTATTGCTTAACTTGAGCCAATCTGGGTTTTCATGATGTCACCAGACTATTTTCGCCCTCTTTGTTTGCCCTGCTTCCTGTTCAACCGGGTCAACATCGACGCAAATGCCATGAAGTACTCCGCTCTGTTCATTATTACCTGGCTCAACCGATAATTGCATAGCCTGGCTGCACACACTTTATATAACCATCAACAGACAGTGATCAACTCATGAAAAAAATCGTACTAACCGGCGCAGCTGGTCGACTGGGTTCATACCTGCGCGAGCCACTGACGAAATTAGCAGACTCATTGGTCTCATCTGATCTGGCAGAAAATGTAGGTACATTGTATGCCGGTGAAACCTACGTGCGCGCTGACCTTGAAAGTCTGGACGACATGAAGGCCTTACTAGAAGGTGCTGACATGGTTGTCCACTTCGGCGCCTACGGCGATGAAGCATCTTTCGATACCATCCTCGGTCCCAATATAATTGGTGCTTACAACGTCTGGGAAGCAGCCTACCAAAACGGTGTTCGTAGGGTTGTTTATGCAAGCTCTATACACGCGGTCGGTATGCATTCGCGAATGGATTGCATTGGTACAGACGTGCCGCATAAGCCCGATACATTCTACGGATTGGCAAAATGTTTCGCTGAAGACTTGGCTAGTCTTTACTGGGACAAACGACAAGTTGAATCAGTATGCCTGCGCATACTCTCTGCAGCGCAGGTCAACAACGCACGATCGCTTAGTTCCTGGTTGTCGTACGATGATTTAATTCAGTTGGTAGAGCGCGCTATTGACACACCAACAGTAGGGTTTAGTCTGGTGTATGGCGTGTCTAACAATGATCGTGCACCTGTGAACAATGCGAACGCCAGCTTTCTGGGGTATCGACCCAAGGACAATGCGGAACAGTATGCCAGCACGGTACTGGCAGAAGAGAGCCCTCAGGACGTCAACAATCCACGGTTTCTATACCACGGCGGCCCATTTGCCGAAGTAGCACTCGGTAACAGTGGGCTAGCTACCATGAATGTTGTTGACGATAAAAAATTAACGTAAGAACCGGTGCTCTGTCGCCAAGACAAGTCACTAAGGCCTACCGTTGTCCTCACCGATTCTTTCATGCACCACTCTGTCATAGAAACTCAAACCCAGTGACTCAAAAGTTGCCGGGTGCGGTAGACGAGATTGGACAAAGCAAACAACACAGCAGCAACACACACAATGGTTGGCCCAGTGGGTGTGTCTAGCTGAAATGATGTGAGCAATCCGGACAACGCAGCAAATACGCCAATGGCAACAGCGATTAGCGCCATACGCTCAGGTGTGTGACTCAAAGGTCTGGCAGCTGCGGCAGGGATAATCAACATAGCGGTAATGAGAAGTACCCCGACAACTTTAATCGCGAGCGCCACTATCACGGCTAACGACACTGTCAAAGCCAGCTGTTCTCTTCTTGGCTTAAGGCCACTGGCATAGGCAAGTTCTGGGTTCAGAGTGACCATCAACAAGGCTGACCAGCGCCAAGCCAGCAGTGCCGTAACCAAAACAGCGCCTACCCACATTTGTATGAGATCGGTTGAGTCTACGGCCAGTATGTCACCAAAAAGATACGCGTTAAGGTCTATGCGCACACCTGGCAGGAAGGAGACAGCCACCAAACCAAAAGCCAGTGATGAATGAGCCAGAACACCCAACAGCGTATCCATTGCATACTCACGGGAGCTTAAGCTAGACACCAGATAAGCCATTAACACTGAGACCACTAACGTACCTGCAAAGACAGACTGCGAAAATGCCAGCGACATAGCAACTCCCAAAATTGCTGCATGTGCTGTTGCATCTCCAAAATAGGCCATCCGTCGCCACACCACAAAACACCCGATTGGTGCAGCAGCAATAGCGACAGCGATACCTGCCAGTGCCGCGCGTAGAATAAAGCTATCTAGCATCAGTCTGGCATACCCTTGTGTGCTGATTTGAGATTGTCGGGAACATTCAAGGTACTGTTGCTGTTTCTTTCTTCGTGATCAGGCTGATGGTCATGCTGATGGTCATGTTGATGGTCGCCAGGATGATCATGCGAATGATCGTGCTCGTGTTCGTGCTCGTGCTCGTGTTCGTGCTCGTGCTCGTGCTCGTGCTCGTGCTCTCCAGGATGATCATGCGAATGATCGTGATCATGCCGATATAACGCCAGAGCACCTAAGGTGCCAGTACCAAACAATGCCCGGTATTCAGGCTGCGATGAAACAACATCAGGTGCGCCCTCGCAACAAATATGACCATTGAGACAAATCACTCGATCAGAGGCACTCATGACCACATGAAGTTCGTGACTGACCATTAGCACAGCACAGCCCATTTCATTTCGTACCGTATCTATTTGTTGATAGAACTCAGCAGAGCCCTGCTGATCAAGACCCTGCGTTGCCTCATCAAGAATTAATACATGAGGGTGGTTCAGCAACGCTCTGGCTAATAAAACCCGTTGGAACTGTCCACCAGACAAATCTACCATTTGTCGGTTTAGCAGATGTTTAACCTGAATACGCGCCACGACTTGAGCAAGCGCTGAGGCGTCAATTCGCGTCGGTAGATCAAAGAATCGACGGACACTCATGGGTAAGGCTTGGTCCATCTGCAAGCGCTGCGGTACATAACCAATGCGCAAGCCCTTGGCATGATCAATCACACCGCCGCTTAGTGGTTGCGCGCCTATGAGTGCACGAACCATTGTTGATTTACCTGAGCCATTGGGACCAACAATGGTTACTATTTCACCCGACTGTATACTGAAATTAATACGCTCAAGCACCGCCGTTCTGCCATGGCTAACCGACATATCAGTGGCTTTAATCAGCGGCCTCATAGACCCATCACTGCCGACCGTTATCTTCTTCATCGTGGCATCTAACGGTTGCATCAAAGGCACACTCGATGACGCACTCACTGGTTTGCCTGCTGACAAGAAGGACACTGACCTTCTGCCTCGATCGTGGTGTGTTCTATCTGAAAACCACTTTCACGAGCCTGTCGATTTAACGTTCCGGTGGTGGTAGCAACAGTGGACTCAGCCACAGCACGACAGTCACTGCAAATCAGAAAAGCTGGATTGTGCAGAGCCCCTGGATGTGAGCAGGCAACATAAGCATTTAGCCGCTCAATGCGATGAATGAAACCGTTTTCCAATAAAAAACCCAATGCTCGGTAAGCTACCGGTGGCTCGGACCCAAGTCCTTCTTCGCGCAATCTTGCCAAGACATCATAGGCACCCAAAGCAGTATGACTCTCCAGCAGTATGCTCAATGTGCGGCGCCTCACAGTGGTCAGACGCAACTTGTGCTTCTGGCAATACACATCAGCTACCTTCAGGCCTGCGGACACACAACGCTTATGATCGTGTTGGGCAAACCCGAGCAGGGAACAATTTTGACGTTTTCTCATACCAATCGAAGCCCATTAGCTACCGAATTACGACAATTCATACTTGTAGTGATATAACATAACATTTTTACGTCGTGCACAGATTATGGCTTTGCATCTACCCACACCCTTGTCCTATGTAATGAAATTTCTGTGTCGTCGTAGGCAAATCAGTGCTGTAGTGCTGACTGTGGCAGCAATGTGCCCCGGCATCACTCAGGCCAAGGCTCTAAGCATAGTGACCGACATACCCGCCACACACTCGCTGGTTGCACAAGTAATGGGTAATTTGGGTGAACCAGTATTGCTGCTAAGTGGTGGTGCCAGTCCGCACGACTATTCACTTAAACCGTCGGAAGCAACCTTACTGTCGTCATCAGATGCCATCTTCTGGATCAGCCGCGATCTAACACCATGGCTACCAAGAGCCCTGCAATCATTAGCACCTGATACCCAATCACTTGAGTTGATAAAATTCCCCGACACACGAACACTGACATTTCGTTCAACAACTGAATTCGACAAACACTCAACAGATACTGACAAAACTGATGACAACACGCACTCTCATGACCATAAAATCGATGGCATAGATCCTCACGCGTGGCTCGATCCGGTCAATGCACGCATATGGCTTATGCACATAGCCAATGTGCTTTCAGCATTGGACGAAGACAATCAAGCAACGTATCTGGCAAATGCCCAAGCAGCCGATGCAAAGCTCCAGAGCTTGACCAATCAGCTGTCAACAAGTCTTAGCTCATTACACCAAAAACCGTTTCTGGTTTTTCACGATAGTTATCAATACTTCGAGTCGCGCTTTAACATTCATGCCATTGGGGCAATTAGCCTGGGTGACGGATCGCGACCCAGCATTAAACAAATCAGCGCACTACGTGAGCAGCTGGCAGAACACAACGACACATGTGTTTTCTCCGAACCCCAATTCAACCGGCGCCTTATAAAAAGCGTGACTCAAGGCATGTCAATCAGTAACGGGCAACTTGACCCGGTCGGTACATTGATCGAGCCAGGCCCCGGCTTGTATGAGCAATTGCTAACCAGACTGTCTGACTCATTGACTACCTGCTTAAAAGCTGTGAATTGATCAAATATTAATCCGAGGCCAATCTTTTATCCCGTGAATTAACAATCCCGACATTTTCACGCTCTGCGCATTCTTCTAACGTAACTTGAATTTATTGAATAAGTTGTTAGTCTGAGCCAGCAAAACGTCGTCAATAATCATTAACAGACAGCACTAAATCAATACCATACTTGCATTATATTGCTAGACTCGTTCCTGATAATTGGCGTGTCCTGTGAGCTATCCAAGGAGGAATTGTCGTCATGTTTTCATCGGGTTATCTTAGTAACCGCACGACAAGCAGACACCATCGTTACGGTGTCATTGCAGCATTTCTGCTCGTCATGCCAATAGTCATTGGTGTATCTGAGCGAGTTGAAGCAGATACGATAAGAAGCAATATTGACAAATGCCTGGACATTGCTGGCGCTGCACGAGGCAATGGTGCCAAGGTTGTCATGTACAGTTGCCACGGTGGACCTCACCAATCCTGGTTCACCACCTCAAAGGGTCAAATTGTCAGTTCTCTGAATGGAAAGTGCCTCGATCTGTGGGGCGGTAGGCGAGGCAACGGTGCAGAAGTCAAAATGTACTCCTGTCATAACGGCACAAACCAGCAATGGAACTTCACCGGGTTTGGAGAAATAATTAGTAAGCTGAGTGGAAAATGCTTAGATGTCTGGGCTGGCGGTCAGTCCAACGGTGCTGATGTAAAAATGTACAGCTGTCACGGTGGAACAAACCAACGCTGGCGTATCAACCGAACCCCTTTCGCCGAAATCGAAAGTGGTCAAACCCCCGGTATGTATCCCAGTTGGTGGACGGTACACACTGCCAGAGAAATCACGACTGATACTGCCAATACTTGGTCACATAAAAGCGGGTTGATTGCCCCAGATTTTAAAACCGGTCGCTGGAGCTACAATCCGGATTGCCGACCACCTGGCTTGTGTGAATATTTTGGTTACGGCTGGTTTACCGTTCAGTCCGGTACATTTATCAGAGTCCACAGCGCACCCAAAGGTATACTGGTTTCGACAGCTCAA
>CALKXZ010000167.1 GCA_938003775.1 uncultured Granulosicoccus sp.
TCACCACCATCGTGTCTTGCTGGTAGTTATAAGGGATGAACCGAGGCATAAGGTGATTCCGCGTTGCGTTGATGCAATTTTACCGCGTATTACAGTGCCAAACAGGTTTTTCTACAGCCTCAACAGCCGCAATAAGGTGAAATTGAGGCTGATGCGACGAAGCGGTAGCGCAAGAGTAGCAGGGTCAATTTACAGCTTCATTGTTTTGTTAGACTCCCTCTATACTTCCTTACCACCACAACTTTGTTAGATCTTCAATCCTGTCGAAATGCGAATCGCGTGTTACTAGCGGAACGTTTTTTTGAATTGAGCAAGCTGCAATCCAAAGATCGTTGTCGGCAACTGGGGTGCCACGCTTTTGAAGTTCAGATTTAATAATTCCGTATCGAACAGACACTTCCATATCAATCATGATCATCTCAAACTGGTTTACGAAGTCCGTTACCCTTTTGAGATTGTCTAGCAGTTTCTCGGATTTGAAAGCTCCGAAACATAGCTCGCCAGCGACAGTTGCTGGAATTAATATTTTTTCTACGGAGTGGAGTCCATCAAGTACAGATTGATCTCCCGCGAAGCCAGCGATAATAATATTTGTGTCTAATGCCACTACTGCCATGATGCGTGATCAATCTCTGAACAATCTTTATCAATTGCGAGTTTCATCGTCTCAAGGTCTTTCTTCGAAATTGTCCCCACAAATTTCTTCATGATGCTTCCAGGATTAATATCCGTAGGCTTATCACTAAGAGATTGCACATAGTCGAGTACTCGAACCTGGTCTTCAGCTCCGAGCTTCTCTAGTCCTTCTATTAGTTCTTTTGGAATTGGCTTGTTCATTCGTCTATCTGCACTCCGCTTGTCCTCTCATTATAACATCAGCTGCGCACTACACGCTCCTGGCAAGGGGGAGGGCACCGCAGGATGTCTGGAACCAATCGTGAGGTCGATAGGGCGTCTAACATCGCGTTCAGGCGCACTTGACAGAAGCGTGGCGGAGCGGTAGCGCAGTCGCGCTGCTGTCAAGTGACGGCTGCAACGTACTGTTCGGTGCAGGCTCTGAACTATCCGTTACTGGACTCATACACCGTGCAACTAATTCGCCGCTACTGATCACTCCTGCTGGTTTCCAGAATAAACTTTGAACCTGAGAGAATAACTATTCTGCACCACTGCTGCCGTGTGCATGCTACACATCCTAATCTTGCTCAGGACCATAGTTTTCAAGTGGGCCAGTTCAATTATCCAGTGGCTTGACCATCAACAATGCTGCGCAACTGACTATCATCTTAAACGTTGTTCTTCGTCACGAGCAAATTTTACCCGCAAACGATGATTTTATGGATTCGTGTATCGGAGCATCAACTAATTATCCAGTGTTCTTGATGTTGATAGATTCTTTCATCGGAGTAGGGAGCCCATAAATTAGCAACTTACACACAATGAGGTGTACGAGCCTTGAATATGCCCTATTGATAGAAAAAGCTATTTTTCTTTAGATGCATATCTTTTGGAACCGAATATCGCGTTAAGGTGAAATTGCGGCCGGTACGTGGTCCTGAGGTACTCATGGTTCCGTGCCGGCCGCAATTTACAGCTTCAACGTACTGTTCGATTTCGCGTACAGCGCAAGGCCTCGGCTATCGCTTGTTGTGAAATATCAGATGCTGAATTACCCAGCCCTTTTTAATTCCTCACGTACGATTTTTCGTAGTTTTTTCTCTAATACCTCGTCGCGCGCTTCCATGTGGTCTCTCAGTACATTGTTTATCAATGTCTGGTAGTTACCGCCACCTGCATCATTAACGATCCCTTTAAAGTGTTCAATTATGTCCGTATCGAGGCGTATGGTGATCCGTGTTTTGTTCGGATCAGGGGGAATAACGGGTCCGCGTTTTCCTTTGCTCCAATCAGTAGCCATTAGTAATTCCTTCATAGTAGTGCTTGCGCTCAGCCGGATCGGCTATGCGGGCGCTGATTATGGTCACTATCCCATCAATTTCTTCTGTATGTACGACCATCAGAACGCCAGGTAGTGATCCAACACAGAGCGTCAGATATCTGTATTCGTTTTCACTTTCGTTATCCAGAACCGTTAAAGCGTTTTCATCTTCGAGCGCCACCGCTGCGTCAGCAAACTCTATTTTGTGTTTTTTGAGATTTGATCGTTGCTTTACCGGGTCCCAGAGAAATCGCATGGATAATATTGTATGCACATACTGTGCACATGTCAATTGCGGTGGATTCTAGCTTAAAAATTATCGATCTTTGGCTTTGTTTCTAAGGTGTCGGATATCTACTCGGTCGTCCAGCCACTATAAGGTCAGTTGTAAAGAATTACCTCGATCCCGCAGCTGAGTCTCAGCGCAATCGAACATTCAGCGTTAACCTGCAACTTGACGCGGACCGACTGGAGCGGCAGCGCAGGGAGAGTCTGAGTCAAATTGACAGGTTCAACGTGTTGTTATGCTTTTCATTCTTCTCAACTATTTTCCATTTCAACAACACTGCTTATTATTATAAACAGCGAATTTTGTTGCTAGATATCGATCATAAACAGATACAGAATAAAAGCGTCGATCACTCAAATGCCGAAGATTATATTTCACTGCTTACAAATCCTATTTAAAAGGAACGCAGCTTCGATCTGTACCTGAGATCGTCAATAAACTACATATATTCTTATGGTAGTTTAGCTCGTATGGCCGACTATATCCAAATAAGGATGTTATAGATTTCTTCAAGCGCGCATTCGATCAAAGCCATCAAGCGTATAAGGATATTTCTAATTTTGATAGAAAATCAAATTACACGTGACATGCGAATAACTACTGTCAGTACTTTAACCAATTCACGGAAATTTGCATTTACCATTATCCTCTTGGATAAGAACTCCATTCTCATCGCGGCACTCAGGAATTCGCCAATCGAATTTTGATAGCTGTATAATTGGAACCAGGGCAAACAAAACAGAACCCGCAAGACCAATTTTTCCTATTTTTCGGAGAAATGACCTTTTGGACACAATTCCTGTTAATAGAACAACGATAAAGATAATTGCAGAGAGCGTGATTAGAAGTAAGTTAGAAAGTGAAGATTCCATTTCTCAAATCTCTCGTATTGTGTATGGATGCCAAGAAAATCATAACAGCCGCATTCACCTGCAATTGATATTGGCCGACCAGAGCGGCAGCGTCGGGAGGGCAATGTCAAATGACAGGTGCAATGCTTTGTTCGTCTTACGCATTGATCTTATTCGTGTCATAACGCAAATCGCAGCTTTTCCATCCTGCCTGCCATTCGCCAAGAACGATGCAACGACGACGTAACCCATTCGCACGACTATCCCAACGTTTATACAGCGAACTTTATCGGATGCAAACCTACCCGCGCTGCCATCGCAACAAGCGAATCGATTGAGAACACACTGATATGCCCCCTTGACACATCACCTATACGAGAACGTTGCACCCCCATTAAATCGGCTGCTTCCTGTTGTGTTAGTCCGTTATCTTTTATATACGTGCGAATGCAGTCCATCAGTGCCGCTTTAATTTTTAGTTGCTCGGCAACTCCTGCATCCTCTTCTATTGCGTCGAAGACAGAGCCCTTAGTGGTTTTTCTACCCATAAAAATACTCCTTCGCATCTCTATACCGTTTCACGATTATGGTCTTGTCTGAGTCTGACGTGGTTTGTGTTTTCTTTTGCCAGCAGTGAAGCACGACCACGCATTCATCAAATTTTGCAACGTATGCTGTTCGATATATGTTTTTCTCTACTGAGAGGCGAATTTCATAAACCCCCGTTATGCCCTTACCTAAATTGCCAAGTGTTTTCCAATCATCTGGCATTTCACCAGATTGAACCAAGTGAAGCTGATATCCCATACCGCTACGAGCATCCGGAGGAAACTTTTTCAGGTCTTCCAGACTTGAGCCCTCCCAGGATATATCTTTCAATTCTTCCATTCAGGCAATGTACATATATATGTACATTTCGCAATACTCCAGAACTAATTAAATTCGATCTACCTCTACAATTTTCAGACTCCGGCCGTTTTTAGTGATTGGAGTGAAATAGCATAAATAAAAATCGGGAGCAGTATTTCTAGAGGCTTGAACGGTCGGTCCGAAGAATGGCAAGTTACAAATTCTTTCGTTGCTTTTTCAGAGATAAATTTTCAAGCTGAGACGAACAGCTGCATTAACGTGCATCTGACACGAACTGACCAGAGCGGCAGCGTCGGGAGGGGCGTGTCAAATGACAGGTTCAATGCTTTGTTCGGTTTGCGTATAGTTTTCTATGTGTCATCTCTTACAGTGATCGAGGTACACAGAACTTTTCGTATTCCTCAATACTGTTGCAGTTTTTGTCTTTGTTTTCCTTGTCTTTGTTTTTGTTTTTGCGTAAATATCATTTAGTTTAATTTTTGAGCGATGACGTAGGAGTGTAATTCAGGATACTGATCATACTCAAGATGTCTGACTGTGCAGTCCAAGTCGATAATGAGCCTTACAAACCCAGCAACGCCTAAAGTGGAGTAATAGACCTCTGGCCCCATCGTGTTGTCAACGTGTTTTCCCACTTCATCTGTGCCTCCAAATGAAAATATGAACACTCCATTCTTCTTAAGACTGGATATCAGTTTGGTCAATACCGTTTTTTGCTGGTTGAGCGGTATGTGCCATATGCTATCCCATGCTGTGATGAAGTCATACCTTTCTGGTATATCCCAAGTGCATATGTCTTGTAAATAGAACATCTGCTCAGGGTGCCTTTTCCTGGCTTGTGTGATCATTTCTTCTGATACATCAACTCCTTCTGGTGTAAGACCATCGCCTAGAAGAAGATCCATAAATCGCCCTGTGCTGCCACACCCCACATCCAGGGCCTTGCCCTTGTTTTTTAAAAAAGCAATTGCTCTTTTATGCTGTTCAATTCCGTTTGAGTAGTCGAAGTTTTCTCTCTCCCACCGTTCTGTTATTCGATTGTAAGCTCTGCCGATTTCCAATGGTTCCATATGCGAGTAGTCCGAATTTTTTTTCAAAATAGATCGAATTGTTCTTTTATCGCCATACTCAAATCCACGCTTTTTGTAACGCTATTAGATCTTGTATGAATCTTTTGTAAGCGACCCCAAATTAGCGTCTATTGACTTTTACCGGGCCAGTTGATCTTTCACGTTCCAGGGTAGCAGTGCTTCGATATCGTCAACTGTTTCAGCCTTGGCAATATGTCGGCACAAATGCAGGATGTATCTGAATGGATCGATACCGTTCGCCTTGGCCGTCTCAATGAGTGTGTAGTACATCGCGCTAGCCGTGGCACCTCTTGGCGTATCGGCGAAGAGCCAGGCCTTGCGACCGATCACAAAAGGTCGTATCGCGTTCTCAGCCAGTACATTGCTGATGTGCAGCTGTCCGTGATCACAATAGGCAATCAACCGCTCCCACTGATTGAGTGTGTACTTGATGGCCTTATAGGTCAGCGTATCTTTGGCCACTTTTGTCGAGTTTGTGATCAGCCATTGATGCAGCTCATCCAGTTTTGGCTTTGCATGTTCCTGCCTGTAGGCTCTGCGTTGTTCATCACTCAGATCAAGCTTGTCCATGTCACGCTCGATGCGATACAGCGCATCCATCTTTGAACGAGCCACTGTGCACTTGGCTGGAGCTCCACTTTTGGCTTTCTTGGTCAGCGCCTTTTCAGCTTTCACAAATTGACGACGGGCATGATCTATACAGCCGATGACGGTGACCTTGTTGCTATCCACAGCACCTATCTGGCCCGAGTAACCATCGCACTGGTAATAACGCCCCTCAAAACCATCGAGTAGCTCGTTTGCTACCGATCCTTCGCGTGACTTGTCATAGTGGAATAACACGACCGGTTTGTCGGGTGGGCCACCTCGAAGCACCCATATCCATTTATGCCCTGTCGGATCCATCCCAGGCTCATTGAGCACCTTCATCCGTGTTTCATCACCCTGCAGGTAATCAGCTGTCAGCTGCACCTCACGCATCAGATTGACCACGGGCTGGAACTGCAATGACAACCTGATCAGCCAGTTGGCCATCGTGGAACGATTGATCGAACCGCCATAGCGCTTCTAAATACCTTCCAGCCTGTAGAGCGGAAGGCCGTCGCAGTATTTGGCAATGATGAGATAGGCCAGCAGAGACACACTGGCAATACTCTTGCCCAGCGGGTGTGCCGGGCGTTCAGCCGCACAGAGCTTGCGCTGACCTTTGTCGTCCAGGTAAACCGCTTTCTCTTGCAGGTACTCAAT
>CALKXZ010000168.1 GCA_938003775.1 uncultured Granulosicoccus sp.
GTGGTCGACGATGAAGCGAGCATACGCAAGGTGCTACGCCGTTATTTTGAATCGGAGTCCTACAAGGTACTGGAGGCAGCGAACCGGGACCAAACCATGGATGCTGTCCAAACCAGCACTGTGGATCTCATTACACTGGATATCAATTTAAACGGTGAGGATGGATTGAGTCTAGCCCGCGAAATACGCGCCTGCTCAGCAGTGCCCATCATTATGGTCAGCGGCAAAAATGACCTCATTGATAAAGTCGTCGGCCTTGAAGTGGGTGCCGACGATTACATCTCCAAGCCTTTCGAACTAAGGGAAGTTCTAGCCAGAGTCAAATCGGTTCTGCGTCGTGTCCAGTTAGACCATGTCCAGCCAGCAGCAGCGACGGCACCGGGCTCTCAAGCCCAGCAAATTCTGTTCGCTGATTGCATATTGTGTCCGAATACGCGCGACCTGACTAAAACAGACGGTACTCGATGCTTGCTGACAACTGCTGAATACAATCTGCTCCATACGCTGGTTTGTCACGCCCACCACGTACTTTCCAGAGACCAGATCATGGACCGTATGAAGGGCTGTGAATGGAGCCCCACCGACAGGACCATTGATAATCAGGTCGCTCGATTGAGAAAAAAGCTCGACGCCATTGGCGTCGAGCATGCTATCAAGACTGTACGCGGCCTAGGCTATCAGTTTACCCAGGATGTGACGTTTAATTCCTAATGTGCGGTGACCTGCCTCAATCAGAGTTTGAGGATATCCTCAACTGAGGTGTAGTCGTAACCCAGTGCCTGGGCAACTTCTTTGTACACCACTTGACCACGATACACATTCAAACCGTTGCGTAGGTGCACATCATTTTGTAAGGCCTTTTCAGCGCCCAGATCCGCGATCGCCAATACGTGCGGTAGTGTGACATTGTTCAGTGCATATGTTGATGTTCTGGGAACACCGCCTGGCATGTTAGCAACACAATAATGCACAACGTCATCCACAATATAGGTCGGATCCGCGTGCGTCGTTGGACGCGATGTTTCACAGCAACCACCCTGGTCAATAGCCACGTCCACGATGACCGAGCCTGGCTTCATATTCTTGACCATCTCAGCGGTGACAAGCTTCGGCGCTGCCGCCCCTGGAATCAACACACCGCCAATAACCAAGTCCGCTTCGAGTACATGTTTCTCTAACGCATCGCGCGTTGAGAAAACACTGTTAGTGCTGCGTCCGAAATGTTGCCAATGCGATTCAAGAACGTCTGGATTACGATCAATAATCCATGTATCGGCACCCATACCGACGGCTATATGAGCCGCATGAGTCCCGACAACACCACCGCCTATAATGACCACCTTGGCAGGATCAACACCGGGTACGCCACCTAGCAGCATACCAAGACCACCATGAGGCTGCTCCAGGCAGTAGGCACCAGCCTGAATGGCCATTCGACCCGCTACCTTGGACATTGGTGCCAGCAGCGGCAATCCTCCTCTGGTAGCGGTGACCGTCTCATAGGCAATGCATATAGCTTCACTCTTAACCAGATCGTGTGTTTGGTCCGGATCGGGAGCCAGATGCAGATAGGTAAACAAAATCTGGCCTGCGCGTAACATTGCCCGCTCGACCGCCTGAGGCTCCTTGACCTTAACCACCATGTCAGCTCGCTCAAAGACCTCTGCAGCGCTTTTCACGATTTGAGCACCCGCAGTCACATATTCTTCATCCGTGCGTCCTATCCCGACACCCGCATTAGTTTCTACGATGACCTGGTGTCCATTCTGTACGCATTCACGCACACTGGTCGGCGTCAGCCCGACACGATATTCGTGGTTTTTGATTTCTTTGGGTACACCGATGAGCATGACAAGTATCTCCGATCAGTTGATGACATCAGGTAATGCGCGAATATCGCGCAATCCTGATCCGGCCAACACCGCCAGATGCAACATGGGAACATAGCCAGATTCGATCCAGGCCCTGGCCATAGCACGGGAAGAGCACGGGAAGCTGACAAAATTTACCGCTCAGTGCGGGGCCTTGCAGCTTTACAGGCGCAAAATGAGCACTCACACCAATACCGAAGCGCGTTTCTAATCTGGAGAGACTCCTGCGACTTTACACACTAACCTGCGTCTGATTGGCCACAATGACCAAATTCCAAACAGAATCAGCACGTGGTCGGCCTATGAACGCTTAAACAGACTCTTCAATGAAATCAATTTCCAAAAATTCATCAACCTCTGGCACCCATATATTTTGCACGAAAGCAACGTGCTCAGGATGTGCGTTGTATTCATCATAGGCCCGCTGCGACATAAAATACATCGTTAGCCCAAACGTAAAATTATTCTTTTTACTTACCTGGCGCTGCACTTTTAATTCAATGACGTTAGGCAATTTGCCAAGTGCCTTGGCCTGCTTTAAGAATATTTTTTCCAACTCTGAACCCAGCGTGTGTTTCAGTCGAAAAACAACGGTATGTTGGATCATGGAATAGGTATGACCTTTATTAGCAGTGCATAAAAAAAGGCCGATATCTTGATGATATCGACCCGTTTAAAAACCGTTTCTGCTTTTATAAGCAGTAACGTTTCTCAGCGTCTAGTAGCTAGCCTTGCACTCTGGCGTATCGCGACTTGGCAACCCGATCTTAGCAAAAGATGCCGGATCGATTCCCAATGTCTGATTAACGCCTTCGACAACAGAAACCACCTCGGTTGCCAATCCACCATCGGCCAATTCAACGACCTCAGTGACAAAGTTTGTACCAATGGCCTGACGATTTTCATCCAGCTTGATCATGCCGTTGGGTGCATCTAATTCCAGTGCCGTCAAACCGGCTCTGAAGGCCGCATGGCCATCAGACAGATCCCCACCGATATCGTTTAAAACCTGGATCATTGCGTTGGTTGCATTGTAGTAACCCGTGCCAAGTAAAGATGGTGAAGGGAATCGCTCTTCAGGTGGGAAGGCGTCCTGGTAAGCTTTAACATACGCCTGCCATTTGTCATTATCCCAGGTGTCCGCCTGAGGCCCGGAAGAAGGGACACCAATCAGTGCCTCTTTCGCTTTGCCTTTTGAGCTGAGCACCGTTGGGTCAACCATAATCGAACCACCGATCAATTTTGCATCGCCGCCTGCTTGCTGGTATTGGTTCAGGAAGTTGACCGCATCACCGCCACCCAGTCCTAGATAAATAGCATCTACATCATCAGGTAGAGCCGCGATGATCGATGCAAAATCCTTGGTTCCAAGAGGTACCCATAGACGCTCTGTAATTTCGCCCCCAGCGGCACAAAACTCGGTGGCGAAACCCAGCACTTGCGTGTAGATGAACGAGTAATCCTCACCGACGGTCGCTACAGTTTTGTAGCCTTTTTCATTGAATACATAGTTACCCAAACCCGCTGACCACTGCGCACCGTCCATATTAAAACGGAAGAAATTTTCTGATGGATCCACATAGGTCGTTTCCTGCGCACCGGAAATGCCATTAAGAAACGTTACCTGCGGCTGCGTTTTAGAGTAGTCACGAATGGCAATACCTTCTGAACCGGACAGAGGTCCTATCACAATATCGACATTGTCCTGCTCAACCACTTTCTTAGCCGCGCGAACAGCGCTGTCAGGGCTAGCATCGGTTGAAGCAATAATAATTTCGATTTCCTTACCGCCAGCCATGTTTGATGCCTGACCTAATGCCGTTTTGAGACCACGCACACCGTCTTCACCCAGCACAGTATAAGTCCCTTCAAGGGTGGCCAATACACCCACCTTGATAGTATCGGCAGCGACCGACACACTGGATATTGCAATCGCACTAGCGGCGACAGCACCCGTTACCCACGTTTTCATAGTTCACTCCTCGTATTGAATAAAGGCACTACCCAAAGAAGGTAGTCAAGGTAATACATCTCTCCCCACTTCACTGTAAGCCTTGTTACATCGTTGCAGGTGACTGACAGTTTACTGTTATACCCGTCAGTCTTTTTATACAAACTAGACTGTGGGTAATAGGTGAAAAACGCCAGTATTTAGCGTACTTACGGCATCAATCAAATGCTTCAATAATATCTTGCACCCGACTCACTGCAGCTACATTACCCAGAGCGTAATTGATGGAGGCATTGTGCCAGTCTGCATTCATTGTCGAGCACCCGTCCTCAGGAATAATCATGGAGTAGCCTTTGTCAGCACCCGTTCGCGCCGTGTGTTCAATGGACATGTTGGTCCATGCACCTGTCTCGATAATGATGTCGCGACCTTCCGCCTTGAGAATGGTCTCTAAAGGGGTTCCCTCAAATGCACTCATGCGCGTTTTCGTCACGACAAAATCACCCGATTGAACTTGCAAATCAGCCACCGGCTCGGCGCCCCAGGTTCCTCGTACCAGCGCGTTGGATTCAGCCAGACCTTCAAATAAGGGTGCATTGAGGGTAAGGCCTGGGTGTCCAGGTTCACACACAAACCACACATGGATTACCGGGATACCTTTGGTTCTACACACCTCAGCCAGACGTTTAATATTCGCGATGTTGTTTTGTTCGCGGCAGTGCGCTGGAGAACCACTTTCGGCAAATGCACCACCATCCATGACAACATCATTTTGCATATCTTGAATCACCAGTGCACAACGTGACGGTTCTAGATTCAGGCCCTCTGCATAGATTCTAGTACCACCTGCTTGCTGTTGTGTGCTACCGGCGTTGTGCGCTTGCGGCTGACTCGCGAGCATAAACGGCTCTTGGCGAGGCCCTACTTTTGTTGTCATGGCATACACAGAGGTAGACGCGCAGACGAACAAAGTTCGCCAGTGCTCCCCTCCCCAATGCAGGTTGGCTGCCATTTCTGGTAACGAGACCTTGCCGATTAATCGCCCCGAAGGGTTGTAAACCCACAACCCGCCGGGTGCTGTCACCCAAACATTACCGCGATCATCGCATTTCATGCCATCGGGTACGCCTGCTTTAAGCGGATCTTTGATACCCGATGCAAACAGTCGCCCATTGTGCAAAAAACCTTCTGCGTTGACATCAAAAACCCGAATATTGGCCTGGTCCGTGTCATTGATGTACATCAGCTTTTCATCGGGTGAAAAGCACAGGCCGTTGGGTTGCGAAAACAGATAGCGATCGACCAACAAGTCAGGATCACTGGCTGCATCGTGTCCAGGTCGCACGCGAAATACCCCCTGCCAACCCAAATCTCGCGGCCGTTCAACACCAAAGCCAGGCATACGCCCGTAGTACGGGTCAGTGAAATAGATTGAGCCGCAGGAGCGCAGACACACATCATTGGGACTATTCAGTTCTTGGCCTTCAAAAAAACTAGCCAATATTTGACGCGTACCATCGGGGCGCAATTTAACCAGCGAAGACGTACTGTGTTCGCAGATGATCAGGTTCAGGTCATGATCATAGGTCAGGCCGTTACACTTATTAGACGGACGCATGACATCAGCTACACCATTTACATCCCAGCGTCGGCGAACATCACCGGGCATATCAGAGAATAATAAATAGTGTTCACTCGGATGCCAGAGCGGGCCTTCAGTAAACAGGCATCCACTGGCAATTTGAGATACTGGGGTTGCGGTATCAATCAGTCCATCAAATTCGTCCTCAATAGTTTCGTGAATCATTTACCCTTCCTGTTACTCACCGTGCCACCCTGTATGCTTGTTTTAGGTCCATTCGGCTTAGACCGGAAACCAATTGCGCTTTTGCACACTCTGTGAAATCGGACCTGGCACCTGCATTTCCAGTCTTCCAACGATTTGCTGGTGCTCAACCATGGCCGGTTTATCGTGCACCACCAACAAATAACGGAAGTTGTTCAGCAGTCGCTTAATCGCGCCTTTTTCCGCTCTTTTCGACCCAGCATGGTTACCGGTTACTTGCGGTTCCATAAACTGTGTCTGACGCACTTGATCAACAATCTGGTCTTGAAAGTCATAAATGACATCACCACAAATGCACGCCAGACCATCGGCAGTTTCCACTACAACATTCATCGAACCTTCGGTATGGGCGTTTGCCGCCTCACACCAGACACCCGGAATAACCTCTTCAGCGCCGGTAATTTCCAGATCCATAAAACGCAGTGCGTCTTGGGTGTGCAGACGTTCGATCAAATGCATAATGTCAGGCTTGGGATATTGCGGGTGCATCAGCCCGGAAACAGAACATTCTAATTCACGACGGTTAACGATAACCGTGGTGTTCATCGGAAACAGATCGTCCTTACCCGCATGATCGATATGCAGATGTGTATGCAGAATATAGCGGATATCACCGAGTTTTAATCCGAAACGGGCCAGTTGCTGTTCCATCATGTTTTCATGAAACTGCAAACCACGCATGCCCAGTGATTCCATAATGGCGTTATCTCGATAACCCGTATCTACCAGTATCGGATAAGTACCGCCCAGTATCAGAAAACCATAAACCGGCACTCGCTTGACCCGCCCGCAATTGTGTCCCAGCACCAGGAAGCTGTTTTCTAGTTCGATATCGCCGTAGTCGAGTATGTGTATTTCAAGGGCCATTTTCCTGTCCTCTATTGGTGTCCAAGTTCAGCACGAATTGCCCTGTGCCGAGGGGTGAAAAAATAGTTGATTATTAGTGAGTGTTCGCATTTGCAAGCCCCTACAGCCGGTAGATTCGCACGGCATTGTCATAAAATATCTGACGTTGACCGGCAATGCCTAGTGATGCGCTACCGTCGAAAAACGCCTTGACCAATGATGCATAATCAGTCCAGATTTTTTCGATCGGGAAATTAGAGCCAAACAGACAACGCTGGACACCAAATAGTTGGGCGGTCTCGTTAATCATCTGAGCGATGAACGATGGCTCGTTACGGTGTATGAACGTACCAAACGCGGAGAGTTTGGTCATAACGTTAGGTTGTCTGGCCAGCCGTTGTATGTTGGTTCTCCATAGCGTCCATCCTGCCTCGCTACGCTCTGCCAACATACCAGCATGTTGTAATATAAATGTCACATCAGGGCACGCGGCAACTAATTTGGCGGCACCGTGCATTTGTTCTGGGAACACCTGTAAATCAAAGCTGAAGTTATAGTCAGCCAGATGAGCCACGTTGCGCTGCACCGTATCATCCAAAGCCATATCAGGTACCTTGGCGAAGGCATACGCGGGGTTCTTATGCCAATGAAATTGCTGGCGAATACCGCGCATCAGCGAGTATTTACTGAGCCGGTCCAACTGCGGCCTGACATCATTAACGCTCATATCTGCATAGCCGACTATGGCAGATATCAATCCATACTCATCAGCGGACTGCTGCACCCAGGCGACTTCATCCTCAAAGCGTTCTGGTGCCCAGTTCGCTTGCACATACACTGATTTAGCAACACCCGAACATCGTGTATCTCGCTGATATTCATCCATCAGGTAATCACGCATGATAGTTTCATACGGTCCAAATATACGGGGCTGCATAGGGCCGTTAAGCCAAGGTAGATCTATTTGTGGCCAGATGTGATGATGGGCGTCGATAACAGGCGTCATTGCACCATCCTGTCTGACCGGTCACGTGTATGCTCGGGTAATGGGTTTTGTGTCTGACCATGTCTTGATGCTCTGTACCGGGCCAAACCTTGTGTTGGCACAGGCTGATCGCGGGTCAGGCTCAATAGATGCTGGCAAACGCTACTCACCGATGCGCCGTTTCCTAGGCCATTGAGAAACGGTACTAATGATTTTAATGCGTCTGTCTGTGGTACGAACTGTGTGTCGGAGGCTAGCGGTGTCAGCCATTGTACTTGCCAGGCAAGCCGCGATAACCGGTCCACTGCGCCTGTCAATGTGCTGTGATCACCGCGTTCAAGTCCATCGGACAAAATCACCACCAACGCACCGCGAGTAAAACCTGCAAAGCGCGGAATATTCAAAAACGCATCCAGTGCATCACCCAGTCGGGTCCCACCATCCCAGTCAGCCACCAACGACGACGCAGTTGCCATGGCCATATCTACATGCTTGGTACGTAATGCACGAGATACTCGTGTCAGACGAGTACCCAACGTGAACACTTCAACCTGTTCAGTACAGGCACACAGTGCATGGGCAAATCGCATGTAGCTTTCAGTCTGTGCTTTCATAGACCCTGAAATATCGATGGCCAGCACAATACGGCGTTGACGTGTCTTGCGGCGCAGCCTGGGTATGTTGAGAATTTCCCCATCTCGTTTGACAGCATCGCGTAGCGTACGGCGAATGTCCCAGCGATTACCACAGAATGCCTGCCTGCGACGATAGGTTTTCCGCCGGGGTAAGGCGGCTGGTGCAATACGCCGGAATTGTCGCAGTGCATCGGATTCAGTTACATTGATAAACTCTCTGACCGTCAGGTTCTCAGCACCAGTAGCTTGCTCACCTACTTCGTTTATTTCATCAGCAACGGGCGGTTCCATAGCACCATCTCGTTCGTCGAACGAGCGCATTTCATCTTCTCTATCAGACTGTTCACTGGACGGAGCTGATAATGAATGCCCTAGAAAAATTAAACGATACAATGCATCAAATTCGTCACGCCGATCAGGCGGCGGTGCAAGCGTTGCGTGCGCGGCGAAATAGATTTGGCTCATAGAACGTGGCCCTAGCAAACCAACGGCATTAATAAACAGCTGCGTCTGCTCTGGTGCAACTGCAAATCCGTGAGTACGCAATATGGTGACGAACCGTACAAACGGTTGTGCAGCCCTTGGGAAATCTGTCGGGAAACTATTAGAAAAACCCTCTGGTAGGTCAACCGGAGAATTTAGGGGTAAATCGTTAGGTGGGTTGTGGCTAGTGTTCATGCCACCGTTTCCTGGATTTGTGGCTTTCCTGGGGCGTTCATGCCACCGTACCCTGAATTAACTGATCCATCTTGTCAGCTACGTACATCAAATCATCTTGATCTTTCAACACAACACCGATAGCTTGTTTAAACGCCGTGGGCCAACTTGCACCTTGTGCGTTAAGAAGCGTCGCAGCTTCCGCCCATTCCACGGTTTCGGCAACACCCGGCGGTTTTGCCAACGGTTCGTTACGCAGTTTTCCAACAGCCTGAACAACAGCATGCGCCGTGTTGGCAACAACACTACTTGCCCGCATCATCACGATCTGTGCTTCGAGTAACGGGTCGGGGTAGGAGATCCAATGATACACACAGCGTCTGCGCAAAGCCTCGTGTAATTCTCTTGTGCGGTTTGACGTCAACACAACCAACGGAGGAACACTGGCACGAACGCTACCTCGTTCAGGAATGGATATCTGAAAGTCAGACAGAAACTCCAGCAAGTACGCTTCGAATTCGTGATCTGATCGATCGATTTCATCCAGTAATAGAACAGAGTCCTTCGGTGATTGCAGCGCTTCTAGCATAGGTCGGGCAATCAGGAAATCATCTTGATAGATATTAATATACTCACTTCCTGCCTGACGAATCGCCAGCATTTGCCGTGGGTAATTCCATTCATACATCGCTGCCGCGGCATCGATACCTTCGTAACATTGCAGCCGAATTAGCCTGCGCGATAAGACAGAAGCTAGCGCCTTGGCAGCCTCTGTTTTACCAACCCCTGGTGCACCCTCAAGCAGTAATGGTTTACCCAGCGCTAGCGCCAAGTAGGCAGCAGTCGCCAGGCTCTGATCGGCCAGGTACTGAGCATCACGCAGCGCTGCCACGAGCGTATCTGGGTTATCAATACCAACAATGTTGGAGTTGACTGGCATCGTTCGCCCTACCGATTTTGTCCTTGCGGGCGGGCACCACCATTAGCCTGCAATCCTCGCAGTATCTTCTCCGGTGTAATCGGCAGCTCATCAACGCGCACACCCACCGCGTTATAAACGGCGTTGGCCATCGCCGGCAATACCGGATTAGCACACATCTCTCCGGGGCCTTTACCACCAAATGGGGCGTCAGGAGCTGGGCGTTCAAGTACGGAGATATGATGCGGGACGATGTCACCAGGACCGGGCATCAGGTATTCGTTGAAATCCACCGCGCCATGCTCTCGACTGGGGTAGTTCGGTTCAGTGGTCTCATAGAGTGCATGGCTCATGCCCATCCAAGCACCACCCACGAGCTGTTGTTCAACCAATTTGGGATTCAATGCCCTGCCCACCTCATAAGCCGACTTCATGTCTTTGACCAGTACTTCACCTGTTTCATCATCCACGTCAATATCAAGCACTAGAGCCGCATGGGCGAAACAACTCACCGGTGTCATCTCACCAGTTTCAGGGTCAACATCAGATGTCGGGATTAAAAATATGCCACGACCAGAAACGCTCTTGCCCTGCTTAAATTGCGCAGCACCACACGCTTGAGCCGATGTAATGGATCGAGACGGCGCACCTTTGACATGGATGTTGCCCAAGCCATCGGTCTCTAGATCATCAGGGTTTACTTCCAGTTCCTCTGCCGCCGCTTCCATCATGACGCCACGCGCTTCGGTGGCAGCTGCAATTACAGCATTACCTACCCGATGAGTACCGCGAGAAGCAAATGAACCCATACAGTGAGGCCCAGTATCGCTATCCGCGGTATCAACAAAGACATCTTCAACCGGAATACCCAACGTTTCAGCAGCAATTTGTCGAGTTACAGACTTCATTCCTTGACCAAGGTCAATCGATGAGAGCGTCACCATAAATTTGCCATCCGGGTTGGAATGCACTAGCGCCTGAGATGGGTCACCGCCCAGGTTCATTCCGATCGGGTAGTTAATCGCTGCAAAACCTCGTCCACTATGAATAGCCATATCTATCGCCTCCTGGTACCAAACAATGATGAAAACCGGCTGGCATTTTTTGCACGTGGGCCGGTTGCTGGCGGGCGGGCCTGACCACCGCTCGATGGACCTGATAATCGCGAGCTTGGCGAGCCTGATGTACCTGATCTTTATATCTGTAGTAAGAGATGTTCATGAAATAACTATCAGGCTCTACAAAAGTAAGATTGGTATGTATCCAGAAAATTATACTG
>CALKXZ010000169.1 GCA_938003775.1 uncultured Granulosicoccus sp.
AGGCTCATGAAACCAAAATTATTAGCAAGCGATAACCGAGTTTGCGATTTCCAAGACAAAGACTTGATGAGGAAATCCGGCTTTGGCATCCTTGAAAATGCACATTTTGAGCTGAAAGATCAAGATACAGGTTCAGCCCACCGGCATTCCATACACCAAAGGACTGACCGGCTGTGCCAGAGCAGTGTATGTTCAATGGTGTGTCTAGCATGCCATTGTCACCGTGTAGTTTGGCAATTTCACCTGACAGTCGGGCACCAATGGAGCGATTAGTATTTTTAATACGGTAGTAAAAGTCCCCGCCGGCTTTCTTACGGATAGCCGTGCGACATTCAGCCACCATCTGCTCAGCCAATAACCCCTTGTCGTGTGGCACATTGCGTTCGACCGTACAGAAACGAGGTGCTTCTTCGGGCACGCCACCTGTCGCCAGCAGCGGTGATAGATCCAATCGTTGTTGGCGATCAGTGGTGCCTGCAGCGGCCGTCAGAAACTCAGGTCTACCGATTATTTCGGCCAGGCTTCTAACACCAAGAGCGGCTAAATGACGACGCACATCTTCAGCCACGAACTGCATATAGTTCATAACTTTCTCAACGTTTCCGTTGAAATGGCGCATGCGAAGCACTTTATGCTGAGTAGCGACACCGGTTGCGCAGTTGTTCAGATGGCAGATACGCAGGTATTTGCAGCCCATGGCAATCATCGGACCCGTGCCGAAACCAAAACTCTCAGCGCCCATGATGGCCGCTTTGATGACGTCCAATCCAGTTTTCAAACCACCATCTGTCTGAACACGGACTTTGCTGCGTAAATTGTTCGCACGCAATACTTGATGGGTTTCGGACATGCCCAGCTCCCAAGGTGAACCGGCATACTTGACACTGGTTAGCGGAGAGGCGCCCGTACCACCGTCGTATCCTGAGATGGTGATCAGGTCAGCATAGGCCTTGGCCACACCTGCCGCCACAGTACCCACACCTGCCTCGGCCACCAACTTCACTGACACTAATGCATCGGGATTAACTTGCTTTAAATCGAAGATTAATTGCGCCAGATCTTCTATTGAATAGATATCGTGATGCGGTGGTGGCGAGATCAGCGCCACTCCCGGATTGCTGTGGCGCAACCGGGCGATCATCTCGTTGACCTTGTGGCCGGGTAGCTGTCCCCCTTCACCGGGTTTCGCACCCTGGGCAATTTTGATTTGCAGTACTTCTGCGTTGACCAGATAGTGCGGTGTTACACCAAACCGGCCTGAGGCAATTTGCTTAATTTTAGACATTTTGAGCGTGCCATAGCGCGCCTTGTCTTCACCACCTTCGCCAGAGTTCGAACGACCTCCGAGGCGATTCATAGCCTCTGCCAGAGTTTCGTGAGCTTCAGGTGATAGCGCGCCGAGCGACATACCCGCTGAATCGAAACGTGTGAGGATTGATTCAACCGACTCGACTGCATCAACCGGTATGGGTATACCCTTGGGTTTTAGGTCCAGCAGATCTCGCAACATCGCGGGACGTCTGCCATCAACGGTACGGGCATAGATGGCATAGTCTTCGTACTCGCCACTGGTGACGGCCGCTTGAAGCTGCTGTACCACGTCCGGGTTGTAGGCATGATACTCGCCGCCGTGAATGTATTTAAGCAGTCCACCCTGACTGACGCCTACGAGTGGGTTAAATGCGGTAGCTGCCAATGTTTTTGTGTCAGTTTCGATGTCCTGGAAGTTCATGCCTTCGATACGACTGGTTGTGCCAAAAAAGCACATATCAACCACACTGCTGTGTAAGCCGACAATTTCGTACAGCTGAGCACCGCGATAGCTGGAAACGGTGGAAATACCCATCTTCGAGAGTATCTTCATTAACCCCTTGTTAATACCCTTACGGTAGTTCTGTTCCAACTGCGGAACATCATCAGCAGGTAGTTCACCAGATCGGGACATGCCATGGATAGACTCGTAGGCAAGATATGGGAACACACAGGTTGCTCCGTAGCCCACCAGCACCGCAACTTGATGCGAATCTCTGGCGGTTCCTGTTTCCACGACAATGTTGGCATCGCAACGGCAACCGGCATTGATTAACGCATGGTGAACCGCACCTGTTGCCAGTAATGCGTGTACAGGCAGCAGTCCGGTGGACAGTTCCCGGTCACTGAGCACGATGATGACTTTATGATCGTCCATAACAGCCTGGCACGTTTCATCACAGATTCGTTGTAAGGCCTGTTTCAGTGACTCGTTGCCCGAGTCGTATTGCAACCCAATTTTAACGTGCGAGTAACCCGCTTCATCATCCATCGCCAGCAGTGTTTCGAATTTCTCACTCGACAATACTGGCGAACGAACCAGTAAGCGGTTGGCGTGATGGTGGGTTTCTCTGAACAGATTTTTTTCACGTCCCAGACAGGTTTCCAGCGACATGACAATGGTTTCACGCAGCGGGTCGATAGGTGGATTAGTCACCTGTGCGAATTGTTGTCTGAAGTTATCGTAGAGATGACGCACATGTTCAGACATCACCGGGAAAGGGGTGTCGTCACCCATCGAGCCAATGGCCTCACCCGCACCCTCTGCCAGAACACGTATAACCTGATCGCGTTCTTCAAAACTGACATTGAACATTTTTTCATAGCTAGCCAGTTGGTCATCGGTCATAACTGGCAATGCATGCGGACGATCACGTAGCCGTGAACGCAGGTGCCGCGCATTTTTCTGTAACCACTTGGCGTAAGGCTGGCGATGCTTGAGTAAATCACTGATATCTTGCGGTAACAGTAATCGACCGGACTGCGTATCCACTGCCAGCATTTCACCAGGCTTCAGGCGGCCCTTTTTAATGATGTCGCTGGGCAGGTAGTCGTGCACGCCAACCTCAGATGCCAGCGTAATATGGCGATCCTTACTAATCACATAACGAGCGGGTCGCAAGCCGTTTCTATCCAGTACGCAGCTGGCATAGCGACCGTCTGACAACACCACGCCTGCGGGTCCGTCCCAGGGCTCCATGTGCATAGAGTTGTACTCCAGAAAGGCACGTAGGTCAGAGTCCAACTCCCAAGTGTTCTGCCAGGCTGGTGGCATCAACATACGCATGGCTCGGAATACATCAATGCCGCCTGCCATTAGCAGTTCAAGCATGTTGTCCAGCGACATGGAATCAGAGCCGGTCTGACTGACCAGTGGTAATAGCTCGTTTAGCTCTGGCAGGATAGGGGAGCGCAGTTTGGTGGCACGTGCTTTGGCCCAACTGCGGTTGCCCTGAATGGTGTTGATCTCACCGTTATGAGCCAAATAACGAAACGGTTGCGCTAAGCGCCACTGCGGCAGCGTGTTGGTTGAGAAACGCTGATGGAATACAGCTATAGAGGATTCGAGAGATTCGTCTTCTAAATCGGTGTAGAACATGGCCAGGTACTCAGGCATAACCAGCCCCTTGTACAAAATCACATCGGTGGACAGTGAATTCACATAGAAGTCGCTGTCGGTGTCGAGCAGTTTAATTTCGGTGCGACGCCGGGCCACAAACAGGTGTCGGTTGAATTCGGCTGTGTCCATTTCCTCCTTGGCAGACACGAATATCTGTTCAATTCTGGGTACGCTGCGCTGCGCCTCTGCACCGCAGGCAGATAGGTCGGTAGGAACCACTCGCCAGCCATTAACCTCTAGACCACGGCGTTCACACTCATTATTTAGAGTCGCCTTGGCGATGTCAGCTTTAGCCTGATCGCGACTGAGAAAGGTAATGCCTGTGGCAAATTCGCTGCGCACCGTGATTCCGGCATCGGCCGCCGCACGGCGCAGGAAGTTGTCCGGTTTGCGCAGTAGCAGTCCACAACCGTCGCCGGTCTTGCCGTCAGCGCCGATGGCGCCGCGATGCGTCATACGTCCCAGTGCGGTAATGGCAGTCTCAACCAGCCAATGGCTGGCACGACCGTCCATTTGAGCAATCAGGCCAAAGCCGCAATTGTCACGTTCGAAGTCGGGTTGATACAGGCCATTTTTGGCCAGATTGTCCAGGTACGCCATAATGGAAATCGGTATAGAAGGTAGAAATTACAGCGGCAATCTGCGCCGCGCAGCCCTCCATTATACCGAGTCAGCGCATCTTAATTTGGCGTTCCTTGCCTACTGGGCTTTCAACACCGCCTGCACCCGGCCGACGTTACGAATCCACGGCTGGTTAGTCTGCGCCGAATCTGGCATCTTCTCGACCGCAGACTGGGCCTCACTAATGCTGGAGAACAAACCGTGCAGTAATGCGTACCAAGTCTCGCCTTCGCGCTCAAACGTGTAAATAGAATTCGGTGCAGGCAGAGATGAGGCATTACGGAGTAAGAAATTCTCAACAGAGGGGCGATCGCGTGAAGCGCTCATCTGTATCGTGAATTGGCCGGCCTCCTGTACCAGTATCCATGAGGGGGACTCCAGCGCAGCAGCAAGCCCAGGGAACGTTGTTCGGGTATCCGATTCAGCGACAATCTGCGTGTCTGTGTCTGTGTCTGTGTCTGTGTCTGTGTCTGTGTCCGTATCAGTGTCCGTATCAGTGTCCGTATCAGTATCAGTGTCAGTGTCAGTGTCAGTGTCAGTTTCAGTTTCCGTAATATCATCGGGCTGTTGTTCATTTGCAACAAGCGTGGTATCCGGCGTCGTGGCTGTATTTGTCTGGCCATCAGTGCCACGTTCATTGCGGGTCGAATCGCCTGCAGTAGAGTCATCAGATGGCGCAGTTGATTCTGCAATCGATGAATCACCGGGTAAATCACCGGGTAAATCACCGGGTGAATCAGCCGGTGTGGAGCTAGCCACCTCTGTATTGATCGCCGTTTCAGTTGCCGTATCATCCGATTGCGACGTGGGCGCCTGAGCCACTGAATTGTCGCTAGCATTGGCTGTGCCGGTGTCAGCACTAATTGGTTCGTCCCCCGATGCTGTGTCACCCGTGGTCTGTTCGTCTTGTTCAACCAGACGCAGTTTCGGTGTGTTCTCGGCGCTATTGTCCGCCACGGATGTCAGTGTGCGTTCCTCCTCGTCGCCATCTGACGATGACAGGAACATGGACAAACCGACAACAATGAGGAGCATAGCCAACACGCCAAGTGCCAGTTTACCCATTCTCGAGTGCAGAAAAGAGTTGCTTTGCTCATGCATCAATTCGGCAGGAAACGGGTCATCAAATGGGCCGAACTGTTGGTTTAGCGCGTTAGCTGCAGCCTGCTGCAACGGCTGAATGAGTCCATCTGATTGTTCTACTAGATTTGCCATTTCGCTTTCTGAAAACGGCAGATCTCCATCAAAACCAGCCTGATGCAGCCGAAAGCCCAGAAAGTCTGCTGCTCGTTGTGGGCTCATGCCATCAATCGTAAGGCTGGAATAGGGTAGGTCAGCACCCTCTGGCAACAGATCCGGAATGCGGTCCTCGAAGGTGGCAGGCGCTGCCAGCGCCATGCGCATCAGTGTTTCGTCCTGACTGTTCAGATACAGCATGCCACTGAGCAACTGCGTTAATTCGGCCTCGCTGATCTTGTGTGCGTCATCGAGCACGATGGCGCTGAGCGTATTACGTGCCACCATAGTTTGTAGGCAGGGAATCAGATCATCCAGGATGTCCTTAAGCTGTTCCGGGGGTGGCCGTTTGAAGGCCTCTAGCATGCCGGCAAACAGGTTCAGGGTGCTGAAGCGTGCGCTGCCCTTAACGGCAAAACATTGAATGCGCAGCCCACTGTTAGCGGCTAGCTGATTGAGCAGAACACTTTTACCCGCACCCGTCTCACCCAGCACCAGGAGC
Source organism: uncultured Granulosicoccus sp. (assembly GCA_938003775.1). GTDB lineage: Bacteria > Pseudomonadota > Gammaproteobacteria > Granulosicoccales > Granulosicoccaceae > Granulosicoccus. The sequence continues at coordinate 5,790 of CALKXZ010000169.1, forward strand.
AGATCGTCACCGGTAATCAGTGCCTGCTTGACATCGGCCAGTTGCTCGGCTGTCGTGTCATCGCTGTAAGTTGCTTGCTCAGAATCAACAGGTGTGAAGGGCTGCTGAATCAAATTCAGCGCAGCCAGCGTAGCGTCGGATAGCAGAGCGCTGTGTTCGATGTCCGCTGCGTCTTGAGACGACATGGTGTGACTACAAAGCTAGGATATTGTTGATATTACTATATCCGTGTAGCCCATTGAGAATACACGGTAAGAATACTGAGGGGAGACTACGACCAACATGGCTGAAATTCAGTCAGTCAAGCGCTTTGTGTTGAAAAATGCTCCAGCGTGGCTTGTAGAGCCTCATGATCGAAATTGGCATTCACATGTGACTGTCCGATCGCGTCTAGCAGTATAAGTCTTACTTTTCCGGCGCTGACTTTTTTGTCTCTAGCCATGTATTGAAGAAATTTTGCGGGTGTCATGTCGGCCGGTGGTTGCAGTGGCAACCCAGCGCGCTCTATCAGTCGCAGTCCGCGCTCTTGAGTAGCGCTATCAATTAGCCCTAATCGATGGGAGGTATCTAGTGCCATTGCCATGCCTGTCCCCACGGCTTCTCCATGCAGCCAGTATCCATAGCCCATGGCTGCCTCAATGGCGTGCCCGAAGGTATGTCCCAGGTTGAGCAGCGCGCGCATACCGTGTTCATGCTCATCGGCCTCGACAACCCGGGCTTTGATTTGACACGATACTTTCACCGCGTTTGCAGTGGCTGCCGGGTCTCGTGCCAATAGAGCCTCCATATTCTCTTCCAACCACTGAAAGAATTCTGCATCTATGATGAAGCCGTACTTGATGACCTCGGCGAGTCCGGCTCTGAGTTCTCGCGCATTAAGAGTGGCCAGCGTATCCATGTCGGCAATCACGGCAACCGGTTGGTGAAACGCACCGATCATGTTCTTGCCCAGCGTGTGATTAACACCTGTTTTTCCGCCTACCGATGAATCTACCTGCGCCAACAGGGTAGTGGGGAGTTGGATGAAGTCTACGCCGCGTTGGTAGCTGGCAGCAGCAAAACCAGTCATATCGCCTACAACGCCTCCACCCAAAGCAATCAGCGTACAGCTGCGATCATAATTCTCGCTCAGCAGAGCGGTGTAAATTCGATCCAGTTCGTCCAGGTTTTTGTACGATTCACCATCCTTGAGCACAACGCTTGAGCAGGGCACACTGCCCAGACTGGCCAGTGTTTGATCCAGGTACAGCGGCGCAATGGTTTCGTTGGTAACCACCATGGCGCGCTTGCGCACATGCTTTGATAATAGATCGCTATGCTGAAGCAGACCACTGCCGATGTGGATCGGGTAACTACGTTGATCCAGGTCTATTGAGACGGTTTGCATGTTGCCCTTAATCGTTGCTTATTTTGGGTGATTCCAGGCAGATATTAGACTGCTTCAGGTGCCGAAGAATGCGTGAGACCACATGATACATACGCCGAGCATCGGTGGAAATCGCTACATCAGCGACCTCTTGATAGATAGGTGCGCGCTCCTCCATTAGCGAACGCAGGCGTGTCTCGGGATCATCGGTTTGTAGCAATGGGCGATTAGCATCGAAGGCAACTCGGCGTAGCTGCTCCTTGATATCGACTTGCAGCAGAATGACATGGCCACGGGATCGTAAATGGTTGCGATTCTCTTCGCGAAGCACAGATCCGCCGCCCGTTGCCAGCACCAGGCCGGGCAGAGCAGTGAGTTCGTCAATCATGCGCGCTTCGCGATCGCGGAAACCAGCTTCGCCCTCGTAGTCGAAGATAGTGGGGATATCGACCCCACAGCGCGCCTCGATTTCGCGGTCGCTATCAATGAAGCGAAAACCAATTTTGCGAGCCAGTGCGCGACCAACCGTGCTCTTGCCAGAGCCCATCGGGCCGACTAGAAAAATGCTGGTCATGTGGATCGTAGTGGCGAGAGACACACCATGATACCTAACCCGTGACTCAGGTGTGATTCGATTGAGCGACCGAATTAAAAAATCTCGGCCCGTAAAGCAAAAAAGCCCGCGACTTACTATCGCGGGCTTTTCGATACAACTGCCGTTGTTGGCAAGTTATCAGTAGCTCAGAGAGATATTCTCCTTGATAATCTTTGGTGTTACAAAGACCAGCAACTCTGATTTGTCATCCTGATTAGTGGTGTGCTGGAACAGCCGTCCGATCAACGGTAGGTTGCCAAAGAATGGAACCATGTCAACTTTGTTCAGTAGCGTTTGCTCATAAACACCACCCAAAACAACTGTTTCACCGTTATCGACTAGAACCTGTGTGCTGACTTCGCGGGTGTCAATACTCGGCACTTGCAAAGAGCCTGCGCCGAAGATCTCACCGACCGTGTCCTTATTCACTTTCAGGTCCATCACGATACGATCATCCGGTGTGATTTGTGGAGTCACGGTCAGTCCCAGTACGGCTTTGCGGAAAGACACTGACGTGGCACCGCTAGATGAGGCTTCTAGGTACGGAATTTCCACACCTTGTTCAATGTACGCTTCATGTTGATTCGCTGTGATAACACGTGGGCTGGAGATGACCTCACCGGTACCTTCTGCTTGCATGGCTGAGAGTTCCAGTTCCAGTAGCGTGCCGAACGGTAGTTTTGCCAATGCGACACCCAATGATCCGGCAGGGTTGCTGCCAGGCAGGTTGACATTGAATCGACTGTTACCGGCCACCTCTCCTGCGAGTAGACTTTGCACGCCATTAGCGCTGCCAGATAGGGCGAAACCGTCCCCAGTTCCTACGCCACCTGGGTTGACTGTGTTGCGGTTGAGGCCCCAACGCACACCAATGTCCTTGTTAAAGTCGTCTGAAGCGATGACGATGCGTGATTCGATCAGCACCTGACGAATCGGCACATCAAGGCGGTGTACCAGGGCACGAATCTCCTCGAGCTGATCGACTGTGTCGTTGATTAGCAGAGTATTAGTACGCTCATCAACTGATACCGAGCCTCGCTCTGTGAGCATGCCACCTTCGGCAGTTCGCAGTAACTGAGCCAGTTCAAGAGCCTTAGCATAGTTCGCCTGGAAGAATTCGGTTCGCAGAGGAGCCAGTTCGGTCTTTTGCTTCATGCCCTCAAGCTCAATGCGCTCGCGGTTGGCAATCTCTTCAGCCGGGGCGATCATAATAACGTTGCCTGCTTGACGTTTACCCAATGCCTTGGTCTGAAGGATGATATCTAACGCTTGGTCCCAAGGCACGTTCTTCAGCCGCAGAGTTAACTTACCTTGTACCGAGTCACTGACTACGATGTTCAGATCGGTGAAGTCAGCCAGCAGTTGCAGTACAGAGCGTACTTCAATGTCTTGAAAGTTTAGAGATAGTTTTTCACCAATGTAGCCAAACTTGGCTTTACGGTTCTCTTCAATGGCATCTTTGCTCATCGGCTTAAGTTCAACCGTGAACATGTTGTCTGATTGATAAGCCAGCTGTTCAAATTCCTGTGTTGCAGGCTGGATAATAACCTTGGTGCCGCGCTTGTTGGAGATGGCATCAATAAACTGCACCGGCGTGCCAAAGTCCATGACATCCAGTCGTTTCTGCAGTTTAGCTGCCAGTTGCGTGTCAGGGAATTCGACAATCAGGCGTCCGCCCTCTTGGCGCATGTCGGTGACAATGCCTGCAGAGGACAAGTCAAAGATCACTCGACCCTCACCCATTGGGCCGCGGCGAAAGTCCAGTGCATCGATCATGTTGACCTGCTCTTTAACAGGCCCACTGGTCATGTCGACCACTGACTCGCCTGCGTCGTTTGCAGCGCTTAACCGTTGCTCAGTGGCAGCGGTTGGATCACCGCTGGCATCCATCGTGATCAACAATTGATTACCTTGAACAGATGTCGTGTAAGGCGTCAATGCGGTCAAGTTGACGACCACTCGGGTCCGTCCACCTGCTTCAACAGTGGTAACGTTTTGCAGTAGACCAGAGCTGATGCTAACGCGTTTGTCTTCCATTTCGTTAGTCGTATCAGGCAGATCAAGCGCAATTCGCGCTGGATTGTCTATGGTAAACGCCTTGGGTGTTGTCGCCGGGCCACTGAGCGTCAGCGCAAGCTGTTGCTTGTTTCCCGGTAATGTAGCGTGGCTGATATCAACCAGCGAATTGGAAGCCGCATGCAACTGCTGGCTGGCGAAAGCCAACCCTGCGAGTAATACCAAACCTGCTGCGCGAGCGGTGTGGCGTGCTCCGGCATGGCTGAGACGGCGTGTGTTATCACGGACTTGCATTTTCAACGTAATCTCCGTTTTCATCTTAGTCTTCACTCATCGCGAGTTGAGCCTCGCGATTCACCCAGCCACTGAGACCGTCAGGAACCAGCTCGACTATTTCAATCTTGGTTTCAGAAACTTGAACGATTTTGCCGTGGTTCTGGCCAGCGTAATTGCCTGGTTGAACTCGGTGGATCGTCCCGTCAGGGTCACGTACAAGACCCCATGTTTGCGATTGCTGTTGCAATAATCCCACCATTTTCAAGGCATCCACTGGATAGCCTTCCAACGGTTCACGACGACGCGACGCTTCTGGTCGCGGGCCGCTGTAGTCCCGTTCTGATGCAACCGGAGACTGACTTAGATCGGTTTGCGGGCGGAACGGATCTCGCACATCCTGAGCATCGTAAGCGAATGTCTGGTATGGCGGGAATTCGGGTAAGGGGTCAACCTTGCCATGATGAGCTTGTTTGGTCTCATCAATAAACAGTTCGAGGTCAGACATGTCGCCGCCGCAGGCAGCTAGCATGGTCGTGAAACCGAACAGCGGTATGAGTTTCAACCGTTGCATGGCTTATTCGTCCTCCTCGATGTAGCGATAGGTTGTTGCCACCAGATCCATTTTTAATCTGCTGGGGTTAGTGAAGTCACGGTTTGAATCATTGGCATTGATATCTTCGATATCGATGCTGCTTAAAGTGACGATTCGTGGCAGTGCTGCCAGCCCACTGATGAATTTGCCAAACTGGTGGTATTGCCCGGTGACGCTAATGCGTATTGGATATTCGGCGTAGAATTCACGAGGAACTTCGTTGTCTGGTTTAAAAAATTGAACTTCCAGACCACTGGCAACACTGGTTTGCGACAGATCAACCAACAAGCTTTCAATGTCAGTCTTATTGGGTAGCTGGCGCAACATAACGTTGAAGGTTTTCTTCATTTCTTCCAGTTGCTCGACATACGCCGTGCGGTTAGCAGCCTTGGCTTGCTCGCTATCAAACTTCTGGCGCAGCTCTAGCTCTTTCACTTCAACCACCTTGAGCTTATCGAACTGTGGTTTGACCATCAGATGAGCCATAGCACCAATGACTGCTGCGCAAGCTAAAATGATGAGGATGCCTCGTAGCGCAACTGGCGCTGTACCGATCCGCTTGAAATCCTCGCCATCGATTTTCTGCAGTTCGCTGATGGTGTCACTAAATGCCATTGTCAGACTCCTGCTCGATTGCTGGTTTATCCTGCAAAACGCTCAACTTGAAGTTAGAGATTCGCTCATCTTTTTCGTCTGACTTAATGACGTCCAACCGTGGACTGGTGAAATACTCACTACGATCCATTCGGCGCATTAATGCCGATACACGCGCATTAGACTCTGCACTACCTTCCAGAACCAATTGCTTATCTCCTACCTGCTTCATGGCCGTTAGGAAAATGCCATCGGGTAGTCGGCTGGCAACCTCGTGAAAGGTATGAACGATCTGTGGACGCTGACCCTGCAGTTGCTGAATGATCTCCATGCGTGCTAACAGGTTATTCTTCGTCTCCTCCAGTTCCTTAATCTCTTTAAGTTCCTCTTGGAGCAGTGCAATTTCAGTATTCAACCGTTCATTGCGTTTGGTCTGAAAGTTGACCTTGTCTTCGGCGAATTTGAAGCCGGCAAAGCCGACACCCGCTGCCAGAGCCATACACAAACCCAGTACGACATAAAATTCATTGTTCTTCTCAACGCGATGAGTTTCGCGCCATGGAAGAAGGTTAATACGTGTCATTGTTCTGCTCCTCGCATGGCCAATCCGCAGGCGATCATCATCGCTGGTCCGTCATCTTTGAGTCGTTGTGCCGGTATGTCGGAGCCCACCGACATCTCGCTGAAAGGATCAGCAATGATCGTGGGAGTACCGATGCGTTGTTCAATCAGTTCATTAACGCCAGGGATTCCGGTGCAGCCCCCAGCCAGGACAATCTGATCAACGTAGTCGTTTTTATCGGCTGAGAAAAAGAACTGTAGAAAGCGGTTAGCTTGCTGAACCATCAGATCGCGAAACGGTGTCAGCACCTCGGGGTCATAGTTGTCAGGAAGACCGCCCACGCGTTTGACACGACCAGCGTCTTCATACGACAGCCCGTAACGACGCATGATCTCTTCAGTTAGTTGCTTACCACCAAAGGGCTGCTCACGTGTGTAGATCAGTTGTTGATCACGCAGTACACACAGGCTTGTCATACTGGCGCCAACATCTAGAATGGCCACCGTCTGATCCATGCCTTCATTGGGTATCTGATGCTTTATCAGTTGAAACGCACCTTCGGTGGTGTAAGGCTCTACGTCAACAATCTTGACATCCAGCCCACCCAGTTCTGCCGCCGCCGTGCGGTCCTCGACATTTTCACTGCGCGATGCAGCAAGTAGAACATCCACCATGCCGTTGGCATCTTCAGAAGGCCCCATGACATGAAAGTCCAGGTTGACCTCTTCAAGTGCATACGGAATGTATTGATCTGCCTCGAGCTGGATTTGTGCATCCATTTCGTGATCCTTAAGATCATTGGGCATCTGAATTATTTTGGTAATAACCATGGCGCTGGGTACCGCAATGGCACAGGCCTTGGTTCGAGTCCCCGAACGTTTGACGGCGCGGCGAATCGCTTCACCCACTGCCTCAACGTCCTGCAGGTTCTTTTCATTCACCGCATTTGCCGGTAACGGCTCAACGGTGTAGCTGATCACCTTGTAGCCCTTCTTGGTCGGCTTGAGTTCAAGCAGCTTGACCGAAGTAGCGGTGATGTCCAGACCAATGAGGCCTGCGTTTCTGGAAGATATTTTGAGTGCCATGTCAGGTTTAGCGCCCGAACCGTGAATTTCCTTTAGTGCTAGTCGAGGTTTTTCTCGTCCAACTTCGCGGTCTGGTTCACATTCCTCCGTAGGATGGTGTTATCAACGATGCTCAAACCACTTCCTCCGGGTGTTAATTCGGCTGAAACGGCGGCAGAAACCCGACACATCGCGCTCAGAACTGCTGGTTTTGCAACCTTCTTTGCGTCAGTGCCGGACAACTTTTGCTATTGCGTGCTGACCAGTTGATATAATTGGGCATTCCCATCGTGAAACGGCTTTTCAATGCCTTCATCTTCTGGTTCAAAACGCAGTCACCGCCGCTCACGTCGTCATAGAGCACGTCAGAGCAAAGGCGGATGGCTCGGTAAGCTATTCAAATGGCTTGCCATTTCAGGTATTTCACTGGGAATACTTATCGCAATGGGAATTGGTTATCTTTATTACACCATTGCCCCGGATTTGCCCGACGTACAGCAGTTACGTGAAGTGCAGTTGCAGATGCCACTGCGCATCTATACCGCAGAGGGTGATCTGATTGCCGAATACGGTGAAAAACGACGCGAACCTATACAGATTTCGCAAGTACCTGCCAGTCTCAAGAACGCCATTATCGCTGCAGAGGACCAGACCTTTTACAGTCATCCAGGGGTGGCATGGCAAGGGTTGGTCCGGGCCGCGTTCTACCTGGTTAAGACAGGGCGAAAAGGACCGGGCGGTAGCACCATCACTATGCAGGTAGCGCGCAATTTTTTTCTAACCAACGAACGAACATACGATCGAAAGATCCGGGAGATATTCCTCTCTTTCAAGATTGAGAACGAGCTGGCTAAAGATGAAATTCTGGAGCTCTACGTCAATAAGATTTATCTTGGCAACCGATCCTACGGTTTTGCCGCAGCCTCGAAGGTTTACTACGGTAAACCAATCTCAGAGCTTGAATTGGTTGAGTCTGCCATGCTGGCAGGATTACCCAAAGCCCCGTCTCGTTACAACCCAATCGTTAATCCTGAACGAGCCTTATTGCGACGTGACTACGTGCTGGGTCGTATGAAAGCGCTGAATATGATCGATGCGCAAAGCCATGATGAAGCACGGGCGCAACCGGCAACCGCAGCCCCGCATTTTTCACAACCCGATGCCGAAGCCCATTATGTGGGTGAGATGGCGCGTTCACGTGTGGAGCAGTTATTTGGCGAGAATTGGGCGAATGCCGGCTACAACGTGTTTACCTCTATTCGCTCCGCTAATCAGCGCGCTGCTAATGAAGCCTTGCGTGATGCGTTGTATGACTACGAGCGACGACACGGCTACACCGGTCCCATTGATCAACTGGATGCCGCGACACTGGCGTCTCCTGCGGCACTGATGGAAAGCCTTGAGTCGTTGTCGAATCCCGGTGACCTGTTACCGGCGGCCGTTATTGCATTACAGGAGACCTCAGCGACGGTGGTCACCGAGCAGGGCGACGAGCACATTTTGCCGTTTGACGATATCGCGTGGGCCCGACAACGAATATCCGTCGACAAGCGCGGCGATGAAATTACACAGGTCCAAGAGGTCTTAGCCGTCGGTGACGTTATCGCGCTGCAGCAACGCAGTGACGGCTCGGTTCGATTTGTCCAAGAGCCAAGCGTAGAGGGGGCATTTATTGCGATGGAACCAGACACCGGTGAGATCACAGCGCTGGTGGGTGGCTACGATTACTATCGCAGTAAATTCAATCGAGCCACTCAGGCGCGTCGCCAGCCAGGGTCCACATTTAAACCGTTCATCTACTCGGCTGCGTTGGAATATGGCGATACACCAGCCACTATTTACAACGATGCGCCAGTGGTTTTTCATGATGATGCGCTAGAAGGCGAATGGCGCCCGCAGAACTACAGCGGGCGGTTTTTCGGCCCTACTCGTTTGCGGGAAGCCCTGGTGAAGTCACGCAATCTTGTGTCGGTGCGTGTGTTGCGTGAAATAGGCATCCCCTTTGCCGTGGATTACGCGCAACGATTTGGCTTCGAGCCTGAGAACCTGCCGGCAGACTTGTCGCTGTCACTGGGTAATGCGTCTGTGACACCGATGGAGCTTAGTTCCGCATTTGCCATTTTTGCGAATGGCGGTTACCGGGTTCCTGCTCATTTTATAGAGCGTGTGGAAGATCCACGTGGCAATGTCATCTACAGCACGCCTAAGGTGGTTTTTTGCGACGACTGCGATCCAAATTTTGTTAATCCGCTAGAAGCAGATCTGGATGCCGAAGGTTCTGAGCCGGAGAAGGGTGCTGCAACACCCAACGAGGAACAAATAGCAGTACTGCTGGATGAAGATGCCACGGCAGAGGAAAGTGCGGCTGCCAGTGTTGAGCTGAAAAAAGTATTACTCGATACGGTGGATGCACCTCGCGTTATCGATGCGCGCAACGCTCATATGATGACGAGTATGATGCGAGAGGTGGTCATGCGTGGTACTGCCAGGCGTGCAGGTGAAGCGTTACAGCGCGGTGATCTTGCCGGTAAAACCGGCACCACCAATAATCAGCTAGATGCCTGGTTTGTTGGCTATAACCCTAATATGGTTGCCGCCGCTTGGATAGGCTCAGACGGTCTTGAACCGCTGGGTCGAGGTGAGGCAGGTGGTGTTGCTGCCTTGCCCATGTGGACAAACTTTGTCGCCAATACCATCGTTGGCACTGCGGAGGAGAAATTCACAGCACCGGAGGGTATCAAAACTCTACGTATTGATCGTAAAACCGGTGAACCAGCGGCGGGCGAGGGCAGCATGCTGGAACTTTTTATGCAAGAAAATATGCCTCAAGGGGTATCTATGGAGCAACCGGAGACGCTTCAGCCGTCATCAACTGAGGGTAATGGCGTAACAATCAACAAAACCACCAGCGAAAAAGCGAAAGAGGTAGAGCAGCTATTTTAGTGATTGCAATCGCTTTTTTAGATCGTTTGTTTGGAAGAGCGCGGTTTGCTGTAGAGACGCTAAACGCCCAACTCCTTACGATACTGACCCGGGCTGGTGCCCACGACGCGCCGAAAGGCCTCGGTCATATGGCTCTGTGATGAAAATCCTACCTCAATAGAGATTTCAGCAAGGCTCAGCCTGCTTCGAACCAGCATGCCCTGCGCCCTTTGAATCCTGTGACGCAGAATGTACTGATGCGGGGACAAGCCTGTTTCAAGCTTGAACATTTTCGAGAAATGAAATTTACTAAGTTCAGCCATTTCAGACAATGTATCTACACCGATCTGTTCGTCACTGTGGGCATCGATGTAGTCAGTGATAAGGTTCAGCTTATGTGGTGCAATCTTGTAACGCGGTGCATCGTGCGATCTTTTATCGAATTGTTGTATGACGTTCGAAAATGCCAAGCATGCTAGTGATTCGCCGTACAACCGACCACCCAAACCTTCGCCTTGCAAAAATCCCAGTATGAGCTTCGAAATTTCGTCATAGTTTGGCAGCTTTCGTCCGTCAATCAGAACCTCGTCCAGGGATATTGAAGGTGTTAATTCTTCAAGAAACTGTTCCCGAAACGAAGATGCAAAACCGAGATAGAGTAAATCGCCAGGCTGTTTAGATTGGATGTACTGATCGACGCCTTGCGGGACATACGAAAAATCACGTCTATCTCTCTCAAAATGGTGAGGCTTTTGATCCCCAGTACGACCATATCCTTTAAAAGCACTATTGTGCAAGATAATCATGTCTGCTTGGGTCGTTAACGTTGTTTCGGATGGTCTCTTTGGGGGCGTCCACCCAATGACCAAGCCGTTTATCGCCCAACGCTTTTCTATATGTGGCCAAACATTCGATTCATCCACGATCCAGGACCGTCCCTTTCGTACAGTCTACACAGGATACAGCTAGCATCGGACATAGCACAACCCTTTTAGCCTACGAACTAGGCGATTGAGTGGATCAGTCCTTGGTCAATTTTTTTAATCAGCAGCTGTGCCATCGGCAATAGCACCCGGCGCATAGGCTCAAATAGAGGTAACTGACCGGAAATACTATAATTTTCGCTAGAGATTTATGTCTACTGGTTGGTTAAATGGCTTGTATCATGTATATTTAAAGTATCTTTATACATGTCTTTGCTTACCTTTTACGACGGCAGATTTTTATGACGACAAATGCATGTTTTCTCTGGAACTGGGCATTTCTCGTCCGTCTGCGCGGTATCTACGCGGTGTGACCCCTAGAATTCTTGAAAATGTGTTGGTCATATGCGCTTGTGAGCAGAATCCCGATGCCAATGCAATGTCTGCCAAGGAATTTCGGGTGTTGACCAATAGCTCTCGGGCGCGCTGGACCTTCCTCTCGCGAATATATTCTTGCGGGGGGTAGCCCATGGTCGCTTTAAAAATGCGGGAACACTGCGATGGCGATATGCCTAGCGAGTCGGATAGCTCTGCAACTGTAATCGATCGATCCAGTCGATCCTCAATGAGTTGCAAAACACGATTCCAGTCATGGTCAACAAGCGTGTTTCGATGCCGTCGATCTTGTTCGCAGCTTATTTGCTCGGACACATGATAAGAAATGAGGTGTACACAGGCCCCGAGATAGGTTGCTGATGGTTTATTCGAGGAAAGAAGGTGTTTACGCAACATGCGTGCGGCACTGCAAATTTCCTGATTGCGTTGCTCGAACGTGTAATGGCACGACTCTAGCAGGTTCTTGTGCGTCTCTTCCGGGTTGGCAGCGATAAGTATGACTTCCGCATCTCCGCAAAACGATGCACGCGTTAGCCCCTTGGACAGAGCGAGCAGGCTGAATGGCGATAAGTCAAAAGCGCGTGAATCTCCATCGTCACAGACAACGTAAACCCTGATTGCCTCACAGGGAATTATATAAACGGGATGCGGCAATGGGCCCGAGAGTGCAACCGGTGCGCCATTGGTCAGCTCGACTGAGCCACCGCCCGCATATCCGCAATTCAAAGATTGCCGCTTGTCCGGATCGGGGCACTGAATAGGTAGTAGGTTTTCGTGGGTCATGTCTTAACAACTCCGGTGTGTAGCGACTGGAACACACTTTGCCGTGATGCAAGGCTTTTAGTATGTCGGAAACGTGTCTTTATTCCAAAATCCAGCGATTGCACAAAAATGCACTCGCATCTTCGGAAAAAAATCCGCATGAATTCGATAAAAGCGTCCTCGGTGCAGTTGATTCTGAAATACCGAAGGACTTAACTACGCCACTATAAACAGCATGGGAAAATTGCCATGCGTAGCGAAAAACTGAACTCAGCGTGCCGTCTACCGAAGGTCGATTGCTTGTTTTGCGACCGGAATTTGACGCACAAGCTTGGATATCAACCATCGAGGAGCGTTGGTAGACAGCAGCCTCATGTTGTCCGACCGGAAAACGGTGAGGCTTGTTGCTACAACTTTTCGTCGTTACGGTGGAATTAGGTTTAAGGATCATTGAATGAATAATTTTTTTACGACATTTTCGGGATCGAACAGTGGATAAATTGACCGGGAACAATGTCAGGCAGCAGTTTGTGTCTCAACATTGTTTGGTTCTGATGTGTTTTGTTAAAAATAGTTTACAAATTAATAGGCCACTAGTCAAATTAGTTTGCCAGTATTAGGTATTCGCGTGAATGTAGATATTGCCGGAATGAATTTGGTCAAAAAAACTCTGAAGGAATCTTTGAGATTGCTGCAGGGTCGGACACTTGCTGTTCCAATGAAAACTAGGCTAGTTAGCGTGACCCATTGGGCCGCGCGTGGTCGATAGATCGTGATGAATCGAACAATTGGCAAAGATGAGTTAGTTGCTCACACCCTACTAAGGTTGTTGGCAGATCTCATCGTATTGAGTTACAAGCTATGGCGAGTCCAATGGTTGATGGTAGATGACACAGACATTGATGTGCAATCGAGTATTCGTGGCTGTCTTCGCAAATCATTGAAGGACGCAGACCAACTTGGTCGTTTGGTGAGAAAAGCCAATACTTCTATCCCGTCAGACTATGAATCCTTAGCGGAAACATCCTCCGTATTGCCTTCAGACTGTAATGACGGCCCGATGGAAATTCTCAATTCAATCTGCATGGATCACGTGCGCATTTCTGAGGATGCACGGCTTGTTCTCACGGTGGTCAGTGTCTTTTTAGACGATGAGGCAGTGCAGACTGTTCAGTCGGTTATCTCAAGTAATGAACTGTGCGCAAAAAACCTGAGTCATTACCTTCATCCGGCTGGTAGTGCCACACACTGACTGCGCGACGTAAACGGTCACAGTCGCGGTTGTAGACCAGTGAAGAAGTCGCCAGAGCATGCATAGCCATTGATCAAACGCTTTTTTAGTGTTGTCGGCGGTTGTGCCGAGCACACGACTGTAATCGTTTGTTGATGAAATAAAATTCCCACTGGCAGTGGAATACTCAGTTGCCGTACGTTAGACGTAAGCGCAGATTGCCAACGCTATTACAATTTGCTTATCTCACCTCAGGAACCATTGTTATGAAACAGTTACTGCTGCCCATACTGATTATTCTGCCATTAATCGGCGTGCCGATGACCGCAACGGCAGCCGCATCATCAAGTTCAGACGCAAATCAATACATTGGACAAACGGGCTACCACACACAAACGGTAGGCGATGTTGAGGTGTTTTACCGGGAAGCGGGTCCTAAGGATGCGCCCGTCATTCTTCTGTTGCATGGATTTCCGTCGTCAAGTCATCAGTTTCGCAACCTAATTCCATTGCTGGCAGACAACTATCGGGTCATCGCACCAGATTATCCTGGCTTTGGGTCAACAGTTGCTCCAGCGAGAGGCGAGTACACCTACTCGTTCGATCAGCTGGGAGAAACAATGCTTGGGTTCACTGATGCGTTGGGCCTGGAGCAGTATTCGATGTATGTATTTGACTATGGCGCACCTGTCGGTTTTCGACTAGCCACAGCCAATCCAGAGCGTATTACAGCAATCATCAGTCAAAATGGTAACGTGTACGAAGAGGGACTGACTGAGGCATGGAATCCACTGCGCGCTTATTGGAAAAGCGATACTCAGGAGGATCGTGATGCGTTGCGAGGTGTGCTGACCCATGAAACAACGCAATGGCAATATTACACGGGTGCGCCTGATGCGCGAAAACACTTGGTCAGCCCAGATGCCATAGCGCACGATCAAGCCATACTGGATCGAGATGCTGAGATTCAGCTGGATCTGTTCTCAAGCTATAAAACCAATGTGTCCGAGTACCCCGCATGGCAGGCGTATCTTAAGGAGCACCAACCCCCTGTATTGGCTATATGGGCGAAGAATGATCCATTCTTTGGGCCAGCTGGCGCCGAAGCATTCAAAAGAGATGTACCCGATGTACAGGTAGAATTTGTCGATGCTGGTCACTTCGCGCTAGAAACGCATGTCAAAGAAATTGCACACAGTATTCGTACATTCCTCGGAGCTTTGTAGGGCAACGCGCCTGGTTTTGAGTTAACATACATAATATATGTATGTTATTATAATGTCTCGATTCGAGTGCCGCATATACTGAATGCGGCACTCTTGATCATCGCCGTCTATCAAGAGGAATCAAGACAATGTCACGAGTATTAGTGCTGTACTACTCCAGCTATGGACACACCGAAGCCATGGCCACGGCTGCTGCCAGAGGTGCGCGGGCAGCAGGGGCGGACGTATCTGTTAAGCGAGTACCAGAGCTTGTGCCAGAAGATGTCGCTGTCAGTTCTGGTCTAAAAATGGACCAACCTGCAGAGATTGCTGATCCAGCTGAATTGGCCAATTATGACGCTATCATTTTCGGTACGCCAACTCGATTTGGCAACATGGCCGCACAAATGAGAAATTTCCTGGATCAAACAGGTTCTTTATGGGCTAACGGCGAACTCATTGGCAAGGTGGGAAGTGTGTTCGTGTCGACAGCAACACAGCATGGTGGTCAAGAGACAACAATAACCTCCTTTCACACGACGCTTTTGCATCATGGATTCATCATTGTAGGATTACCTTTTTCTTCACCACACTTAATGGACGTTAGCGAAGTAATGGGCAGTTCTCCCTACGGTGCAGGCACAATTGCCGCGTCAGATGGCAGTCGGCAACCCAGCGAAAAGGAACTTGAATGCGCGCGTTTTCAGGGTAAACATGTTGCTGAAATAGCCAATTCTATCGTCGGTTGAATACACCGACATGCTCTGCGCGGTAGCCTATGTCTATCGCACAGAGCCTCAGTGTTTTACGGAGTCAATCTCGCCAATAATTATTGGCTGCAGCTACAGTCTGAAAATGTGTGGCGATCACATGCGACGACGCTATCAGGCTATTGCCGTCTTCACCGTATACAGGGCGCAGACGCTGTCTTATGTCATCAGAAGGTTGGGTATATTTCACACCCATCCTAGACAGTTTGATCGCTAATTCATACCCTGTTTGCGGGTCTACGGTGATTAGCGATTCTAGCCATTGATCGGACATAAACGTTTGTGCTCCGTGTTGTGGGATCGATATAGAAACAACTGCTGCGATGAAACAGCCCGAGGTGAAAAGCGATACACCGTGTCATATAACCACGCGGTCTATGATTCTGTCAGTCCAGCCAGGTGGCGAACCATGTAATGCAGGATGCCGCCGTGACGATAATACTCCCACTCTGGCAGCGTATCGATCCTAACGGTTGTCGTAAAGTGAATCGGTGTTGAGTTTTCACCGTCCCGGATTGCTTCTACCGCTAATTGAGAGGGTTGGTCATCCAAGGCGCCAAACGAAAAAACCTCTGAGCCATCCAGACCGAGGCTCTGCGCATTTTGATTGTCGGTGAATTGCAATGGCAATACCCCAAAACCGACTAAATTAGAGCGATGAATACGCTCAAAACCTTCGGCGATAACCACACGTACTCCTAGCAGGTTCACACCTTTTGCGGCCCAGTCTCGACTTGAACCAGTGCCGTATTCCTTTCCCGCTAGAACCACAAGTGGCACGTGCTCTGCGCGGTAACGCATGGCAGCGTCATAGATCGAGAGTTTGTCCCCACTGGGGTAGTGACAGGTGGCACTGCCCTCGGTACCGGGTGCCAGTTGATTGCGTAAACGCACGTTAGCAAAGGTGCCGCGCATCATGACTTCGTGGTTGCCTCGACGCGACCCCAGACTGTTAAATTCATCGGGCTTGATGCCTTGCTCAATCAGGTATTCTCCAGCCGGGCTGCTGGGCTTAATTGCGCCTGCTGGTGAAATGTGATCGGTTGTAATCGAGTCTCCAAGCTTGACTAAGCAGCGAGCGCCATTGATCACCGCTAACGGTGCAGGTTGAGCCGTTAAGTTTTCAAAGTAGGGTGGTTGGCGGATATAGCTGGAATCAGGCCAATCGTAAATGGCCTTATCGGGGGTATCCAGGCGCTTCCATTGTGCTGTTCCTTCAAATACTGCCGTGTAACTGCGGGTAAAGAGATCACTGGTTACAAAGCGGGCTATGTAGTCGGAGATTTCGTCTGAACTTGGCCAGATATCTTTTAGGTAAACCGGTTGGCCCTGTGGATCCTCACCCAACGGTTCGCTTGTTAGATCAACTGTTAGTGAGCCTGCCAATGCGTAGGCAACCACCAGTGGTGGCGAGGCAAGGTAATTGGCTCGTATTTCCTGATGGATCCGGCCTTCGAAGTTTCTATTGCCGGATAACACTGATGCAACCGTAAGTTGGCCGCTGTTAATTGCCTGTGTGATTGGTTCAGGCAGGGGTCCAGAATTGCCAATACAGGTAGTGCAGCCATAGCCGACGACATAGAACCCTAAGCTCTGTAGATCCTTCATTAAGCCGGAATCCTGCAGATAACCGGCCACGACCTGAGAGCCGGGGGCTAGTGATGTCTTGACCCAGGGCTTGGATTGAAGTCCTTTGCTGGCTGCGTTTCTGGCCAGTAGACCGGCTGCTAACATAACCGCCGGATTGGAGGTGTTAGTGCATGAGGTGATCGCGGCAATCACCACATCACCATCTTTCAAGGTACCGCTGTGACCTGCCAGCTCTAGTGGAGCCGTGTTTAGGTTGGTGGTCTCGCCTGGAGCGGAAGATTGTCTTGGGGGTAGCGATTTATCGTTATCTAGAAAAGTTCTAAAAGCTTTGCCTGCGTCGGTTAATGACACTCTATCCTGAGGGCGCTTGGGCCCCGAAATACTGGTCACCACCTGGCTAAGATCCAGTTCCAGAATATCTGAGTAGTCTGCACGCGGCGCATTGTCCTCACGCCACATACCTTGCGCACGGGCATAAGCTTCCACGAGCGCCACATTTTCAGCGGACCGGCCAGTGAGTTCAAGATAACGTAGGGTTTCGTTGTCTATTGGGAAGAAACTGCAGGTTGCCCCGAATTCTGGTGACATGTTACCGATGGTCGCGCGATCTGCTAACGGCAGATGAGACAGCCCGTCACCGAAGAACTCGACAAATTTGCCAACCACCCCTTTTGCTCTGAGCATTTCAGTTACGGTCAAAACCAGATCAGTGGCGGTAGTGCCAGGAGCTAACTGGCCATGCAAGCGAAAACCGATGACCGCCGGTAGTACCATGGAAAGAGACTGCCCAAGCATGGCCGCTTCAGCTTCAATGCCACCAACACCCCAGCCAAGTACCGCCAGACCAGTCACCATAGTCGTGTGCGAGTCCGTGCCTACCAGAGTATCGGGAAAAGCCAGAGTGATATCAGTGTTGGCAGGATCGGCTTCAGATGCAACCACACTGGACAGGTACTCCAGGTTTACCTGATGAACAATGCCGGTGCCAGGTGGTACGACGCGAAAGTTGTCAAACGCCTTCTGACCCCAGCGCAGAAATTGATACCGCTCCTTGTTGCGCTGAAATTCAAGTAGGGTGTTGGCGTCCAGCGATGTTGCTGATGCAAATTCGTCCACTTGGACGGAATGATCAATCACCAAATCCACGGCCTTGAGTGGATTGATCAGCGCTGGATTTCCACCTAGCGATACAATGGCGTCGCGCATGGCAGCCAGATCAACGATGGCGGGGACACCCGTGAAGTCCTGCAGCACGATGCGTGACGGTGAAAACGCAATCTGGTCTGTCTGAGTCGTGTGAGCTTGCCAACCCGCTAAGGCTTCGATCTGCGCAGTTGTAACGTTTTTGCCATCTTCGTTTCTGAGTAGATTCTCCAGCAGTATCTTTAGTGACACCGGTAAGCGGCTGACATTAAATCGCGATTCGAGGACATTAATGTCGAATATCTGGTAGTGCTGTTCGCCCACCGCCAGTGTCCGACGACTGGAGAAAGAATCATTCGTTGATTGAGTCAATGGAGTTCACCGTGTAGTTGTTATTAAGCGTTAACAGATATCAGATTTGATCTGTATCGAGTTGTGCCGACCAGCTGTCATGGGTTCGGCATGTTTCATGGTAGTTGGCTGGAACCCATCAGGGCACGATCAATCTCCCGCGCCGCTTCACGTCCCTCGTTAATGGCCCATACCACCAAAGACTGTCCGCGGCGACAATCCCCCGCGGCATACACACCGTCGGTAGAGGTTGTAAATTGACCGTGCTTTGCGAGAAAGTTGGACTGACTATCGTAGTGAAGGCCCAATGGTTCAGAGCACTGATGTTCTGGACCGGTGAAGCCAACGGCTATCAGAATGAGGTCAGCTGGCCAGATGTGCTCAGTACCAGGTTGTTCGACTAGCTTTCCAGCATCTTGTTGTACGTTGACGGTTCGGACACCGGTTACAGCGCCATGCTTGCCAATAAATTCCACCGAAGACATTTGATAACGACGAGGGTCGTCACCCAGCGTGGCGGCGGCTTCCTCGTGACCGTAGTCGGTTCGATAGACACGCGGCCAAAGGGGCCACGGATTATTCTGAAGCCGCTCTTTGGGTGCTTTTTGCATAACTTCAAAATTAACCAGGCTCTTACAGCCTTGCCGCAATGCACTGGCCACACAATCGGTACCGGTATCACCACCACCAATGACGATCACTTGTTTGTCTTTAGCCGACAGATAACGACCGTCTTGATGGTTTGAATCAAGCAGGCTTCGGGTATTGGGTGTTAGATAATCCATGGCGAAATGGATCCCGGAGAGCTGGCGCCCCGGAATCGTTATATCGCGCGGTATCGTGGCACCTGTGCATAGCAGAACAGCATCATAAGTTGCCTTTAAATCGCGGATATCGAGTGTATTGTTTGTGCCATCGCCAATAGTTTGGTTTACGCGAAAATCGATGCCCTCTTGCTCCAGTACGCGCACGCGTCGTTGTACCACAGCAATCTTGTCGAGCTTCATATTGGGGATACCGTAGGTCAGTAATCCTCCCACACGGTCCTCACGCTCGTACACGCACACGTGGTGTCCGACGCTATTGAGCTGGGCAGCCGCTGCTAACCCTGCTGGCCCTGAGCCGATAACAGCGACGGTTTTTCCGGTGCGTACAGTGGGTGGCTGCGGTACAACCCAGCCTTCAGCAAAGCCTCGATCACTGATCGCTTGTTCAATATTTTTTATCGTGACAGGACCGTCTGAAATGCCTAAAACGCAAGCGCCTTCGCAGGGTGCCGGGCATATGCGACCGGTAAAGTCAGGAAAATTATTGGTTTTATGCAGCCGATCCAGAGCTTCACGCCATTGATCGCGGTACACCAGATCGTTCCACTCCGGGATTAGATTACGGACCGGGCAACCGTTATCTGATTGACAAAAAGGCACACCGCAGTCCATGCAACGAGCGCCTTGTTCGCGCAGCTTCCCATTGGGATGCTCGGTGTAGATCTCATGGTAGTCATGCGCGCGCGCCAGTGGAGCGCGATACGGCGCCGCCTGCCTGTTCCATTCCAAAAACCCGGTATGTTTACCCATAGTGTTCTTTTCAGCCGTACTGTGTTGAATCCAGTATTAACGCCAGTCGTCTTATTTTCAATCTGCACTCAAGCTAACGCAGCGTCTTCTCTCTCAGGTCGAGTGGTGTCACTGCGCTGTTGTAAAACACGTTTTAAATCTTTCGGCATCACCTTGACAAAACAGGTCAGTTGACTAGACCAATCTGATTGTATTTTCTGACCAATAGCGGATCCGGTATAGGCGACATGGCGTTCGATGAGTTGCTTAAGCTGATCAATGTCGTCTTGAACCACAACCGGTTCGAGTTCCACCATGCTGTGGTTACACCGTTGGTCAAGTGTCCCATCCGGGTCCCACACGTACGCAACACCACCGCTCATGCCGGAGGCAAAATTGCGACCTGTAACGCCCAGAATGACGGCCACTCCACCAGTCATGTATTCACAACCGTGATCGCCAACACCCTCAACCACGGCTGTGGCTCCACTGTTACGCACGCAAAACCGCTCAGCCACAACACCGTTCAGATAACATTCGCCGCTGGTGGCACCGTACAGAATCACGTTGCCTGCAATGATGTTCTCCTGAGCCTCGAAAGCGCTAGCGGTGGGTGGGTAGATAATAATCCGACCTCCCGATAGCCCTTTGCCTACAAAGTCATTGGCGTCACCTTCAACTTCCAGTACCACGCCTTTGGCTAACCAGGCACCGAAACTTTGCCCGGCACTGCCATTGAACTTAAAATGCAGCGTCTCGTCTGCCAGCATCTGCGGACCAACATTTTTAATGATCCAGTGAGAGAGCATAGCGCCAACAGTACGATGCGTATTTTTCACACTTAACGAGTGGTACAGTTTTTCACCGGCACTCACGGCAGGTTCTGCAAGCGCGATCAGTTGATGATCAAGCGCTTTGTCCAGGGCATGGTCTTGTTGATGAATCTGGTAGGCGCCTAGGAACCCTGCGGGCTTCTGGACACTTGCCAATAACGGTGAGAGATCCAGGCCGCTGGATTTCCAATGAGTGAGTGCCTCATCAACCGATAAAGCATCGACACGCCCAATCATGTCATTGACCGTACGAAAACCCAGTTCGGCCATGATCAGTCGCAGCTCTTCTGCCACCATAAAAACGTAATTGATAACGTGTTCTGGTTGCCCGGTGAATTTTTCGCGTAAAAATTTATCTTGCGTGGCAATGCCTACTGGGCAGGTGTTAAGGTGGCATTTGCGCATCATGATGCACCCCAACGCTATCAAGGGTGCGGTGGCCATACCGATCTCCTCGGCGCCGAGCAGAAACGCGATCGCGACATCTCGGCCGGTCTTGATTTGTCCATCAGTTTGTAGGGTGACTCGCGAGCGTAGGTTGTTAAGGACGAGTGTTTGATGAGTTTCCACAAGCCCCAGTTCCCACGGAATACCCGTGTGTTTGATCGATGTGATGGGCGATGCACCGGTACCACCCGAGTCGCCAGCTATGACGAGGTGATCAGCCAGTGCTTTGGTCACACCTGCGGCAACAGTACCCACACCAATTTCTGCGCCCAGCTTTACGCTGATACGTGCGCTTGGGTTGGCGTTTTTCAGATCATGGATGAGTTGCGCCATGTCTTCGATAGAATAAATATCGTGGTGTGGTGGTGGACTGATTAGTCCAACACCGGGTGTTGAGTGTCGTAACTTGGCGATAGTCTCATCAACCTTAAGTCCAGGCAGTTCACCACCTTCACCGGGTTTTGCTCCTTGGATGATTTTGATTTGCAGTTCATCGGCGTTACTCAGGTAATTAATAGTGACCCCAAAACGACCTGACGCTACCTGTTTGATGGATGATCGTTTGGAATCGCCATTGCTCAGCGGCGTAAATCGCTTAGCATCTTCGCCGCCCTCACCACTGTTCGACTTGCCACCGATACGATTCATGGCAACAGCCAAGGTCTCGTGTGCTTCGGCACTGATACTGCCAAAGCTCATGGCACCTGTCGCAAAGCGTTTGACGATTTGTGTGGCAGGCTCCACATCAGTAACGGCTATTGCACCGTTGCTGGCTGGTTTGAATGTAAACAGGCCCCGTAACGTACCGCGTTGTGTGTTGTGCTTATTAGTACGTTCGGCATATTGCCAATACGCATCAGTACTGTTCTGACGCACAGCATTTTGTAAATCAGCTATGGCCGCAGGTTCCCATAAATGAACCTCGCCGTTATGACGCCAATGCCACTCACCGGGGTTAGGCAGACTGTTATCAGTATGCAGCACATGCTTTGGGTGTGCGTCATCGTGTCGGCGCTGCATTTCGTTGGCAATGACACTAACGTCTGCACCTTTAACGCGACTGATCGTACCCACAAACGCCAGATCGATAACGTCTTCGGCCAGACCCACAGCCTCACAGATCTGCGCGCCTTTGTACGACTGCAAGGTAGAGATGCCCATCTTGCCCATGACTTTCAGGATGCCTTTTCCGCACGCTTTACGATAAGCGTTGATGACATCAACGTCAGTGCTCAATTGCTTCGTCTTGAACCACCCATCGTGACGTGCTTGGCAGACCGCCTCGTAGGCTAGGTAAGGATTGATGGCGTCGGCGCCGTAACCAAGCAACAGACAGTGATGATGGACTTCTCGAGCCTCACCTGTTTCAACAACTAAGCCGATACGCGTTCGCAGATGTCTTCGCACGAGAAAATGATGAACTGAACCGACGGCAAGTACCGTACTGATTGGTATTGTGGTGGGTCCAACCGCTCGGTCTGACAGAATAATCAGACTCTTTCCGGCATCGATAGCACGCTTGGCCTGGTCATTAATATGATTTAACGCTTGTATAAGGCCGGCCGCGCCAGAGCCACTGGGGAAGGTGACATCAATGACAGCCGTTGACCAACCGCGGTAGTTAAGATGTGACAGCGACGCCAGCTCTTCATTGCTTAGAATAGGGTGGGGTATATTTAACCGGTTTGCCTGCTCTTCGGTAGTATCAAGCACATTGCCTTCAGGGCCAATGTAGCAGCCAAGGGCCATAATCAGCTCTTCACGAATGGCGTCTATAGCTGGGTTAGTGACCTGTGCGAAGCGTTGCTTGAAATAGTCATAGAGCATACGTGGTCGCGAGGACATAACCGCCAAGGCTGCATCATTACCCATCGAACCAATCGGATCACGAAGCTCCGATACCATGGGTCTTAGCATAAATTGTAGCGTTTCTTGAGTATAACCAAAGGTTCGAAGTCGTTGGGTCAATGACTCAGCGTACGCTGCTGGTGGTGAGTGCTGTGGTAATTGGGCAATATCGAGTGTCTGATTGCGTAGCCATTGGCCGTAAGGGTGACGACGGGTTACCGTGTTCTTTATTTCCTCATCAGGCACCATACGACCCTGCTTAAAATCTATCAGAAACATCCGCCCTGGTTTTAATCTACCTTTAGCGATGACGCTGGCCGGATCAACCTTTACAACGCCCACTTCTGAAGCCATGATGCACTTGTCATCGGCGGTTAAGTAGTAACGAGATGGGCGTAAACCATTCCGATCCAGCACCGCACCGATCGTATTGCCATCAGTGAATGCAATAGATGCAGGCCCATCCCAAGGTTCCATTAAACAAGAATGATATTCGTAAAAATCTCGCCTAGCGCGCTGGATACCAGTGTCATGTTGCCACGCTTCGGGAGTCATCAACATAATGGCTTCGTGCAAAGGCCTGCCGTTCATATGCAGAAACTCAAGCACGTTATCAAAGGTTCCTGAATCGGAACCCCCTGGTACGACAACAGGATACAGCGTATCTACCTGTGAACCAAAGTGTTGACTAACCACGCTGCCTTGCCGGGAGTTCATCAAGTTCACATTGCCCAGCAATGTATTAATTTCACCGTTATGGCTCATAAACCTATTAGGTTGAGCTCGCTCCCACGAAGGAAATGTATTGGTGCTGAAACGCGAATGAACCATTGCAAGGTGCGTTTCAAAGTGTTGGTTTTGTAAATCGATATAGAACAGCGGTAATTGGGCCGGTGTCAACATACCTTTGTAGACAATGACTCTGGACGACAGTGAACAAGTATAGAACGTGCTCTCTGGCGCTATGAGTTTTTGCGTACGCACTGAGTTGTGTGCGCATTTACGAATACGATACAGTGATCGCTCGAATTGCTCTTGGTCAAATTCCATTGCTGCGCTGTGTTGTGCAGCGATAATGGGTTGTGCAAATGCTGGCATGGCGGCATGCGCAGTTTGCCCGATGTTAGCGCCTTGCGGATCAGTGGGTAGAGAGCGCCAGCCGATCAGCTGGTGACCCTCTTGTTTTATTTGCTCGTTAAAGAGAGCGATGCAACGCTTACGTTCGGTGGGATCTTGCGGCAGGAAAACTAGCCCTGTGCCATAGCGGCCCTGGTCGGGTAATTCGCCATTGAACTCATCCCTTACAACTTGTTGAAGCAATCGATGCGGTAGTCCTGTCATAATGCCAGCGCCATCGCCGGTATTGGCTTCGAAACCTACGCCGCCTCTGTGCGCCATGCAGTTATTCATGTCTAGCGCATCTTGCAGGATCTGGCGGCTGGCCCGACCTTTTATGTTGCAGACAAAGCCCACACCGCAGCTGTCATGCTCTAGTTTGGGGTCGTAGAGCCCTTGTTGGGCGGGGGGAGTTTTAAACATTGAATCACATTTGTTTTATTAATTTCCGAGCTGGCAGGTGATGAGCGCCAAGAAAGTTCAACTTTACGCCTGAATGTACCATCTTCCAGACAAGGTGCAAGGCAACAACATTGCTCACAGCTTTTTGTTCGTTCAAATTATAATGTATAAAATATACATGATTTGTTGTAATGTTTGCAATGCAAATGCGTATGAGTGGGGGCATCAACTCGCTATGAGCTTAAGGTTAAAAAGGGTTTACGAGGACGCGAGGCCGGAAGACGGGTTTCGTATACTGGTCGACAGGTTGTGGCCACGCGGCCTGACCAAAGAACACGTTAGAGCTGACCTGTGGCTGAAGACAATCGCACCCAGCCCAACGCTACGACAATGGTTTGCGCACGATCCCGAAAAATGGATAAGATTTCAGGCGCGATACACAAAAGAACTCAGCAACAACGATGAAGCTGTTCAGCAATTGATAACGCGCTGTCAGCATGGCAATATCACGCTGCTGTATGCAGCTAAAGACACGGCACATAATCATGCGTTAGTCATAAGAGATTACTTGGTAGCTCAGCCTGGTTTTCAATAGACTGTTCAAATTTTGTCACCTAGGTTGTACCTAAATACACCTGACTATTACAAGTTTTATAGGCTAATCGGTCGTCTCAACGGCGCGCTTAACCGTTGTTATGGTCCGTCTATTGGTGATACGTGCACGCAGGTGATAGACACACAGATGGCGGCTACTTTAGCTTGACAAGCTAACTGACTTCTTTTGGCCTACCAGGATTTCCAGATATGCACGCCACACGGAATAGCCTCGCCCCCGCCACGCGCAGCGAATCGATCGCCCAGCTCCAGGCCATATTATCGGCAGCTATCGACTTAAGATTGCAAATTAAACAAGCACACTGGACAGTCAGGGGACCTAACTTTATCCAGCTGCACGAACTGTTTGATTCAATGGTTCCACCCATGGACGAACATGTCGACAACATAGCTGAACGAATTGCACAACTCGGTGGAGCGCCTGATGGCACCGTCCAGGGCGTGTTTAACACAAGCAGTTTCGATGCCTACCCTGCGGATATTCATGATGAGATGGCTCACCTCAAATTACTCAGCGAACGAATAGCGGCTATGGGTAAAACGCTGAACACTAACATTGAATCAACCGCAAACCAGGGTGATGCTGTTA
>CALKXZ010000170.1 GCA_938003775.1 uncultured Granulosicoccus sp.
TGCCTCCCCACATGCGTGGAACAACTGAATAAGTCCCATTTTTCTGGATATTAGCGTGTGCACGCTCATTAATGAATCGCGATTGGTAATCATCCTTGTATAGCAGTGGCCATTCGCACACTAAATAGTAGTTCAGTGCAGGCCGGCATTTGGCGCATCCGCAGGCCGAGCGCCATTCAAACGCTTGCAGGATTGCTGGAATGCTTTGAAGCTTTTCTGCACGAATTCGCGTTCGTACTTCATCGTGACCTAAATCGGTGCAGCCACACACCGGTATTACTGTTAGCGGTCGATATCGATCTCCCAGACTAACCTGCATTAACCGTTCAACCACGGGTGTACAGGTACCGCAAGAAGAAGACGCCTTTGTGTGTGCCCTAACCTGATCAAGAGTTGTTAGAGAGTGGGTTTTTATAGCCTGCGTAATAGTGGATTTGCACACGCCGTTGCAGCCGCAGATCTCCGCGTCATCGGGTAAGGCTGCAACGGCCGCCGTGGGGTCCAATGCGGCACCTCCCTGATACGATTGGCCGAATATAAGCGTGTCGCGCATGCTGGTGATATCTGCCTTGCGCCTTAGCAGATCAAAGTACCAGGGACCGTCATCGGTGTCGCCGTACAGCACGATTCCGGTAATGGTATTGCTTGTTATGATTAAGCGCTTGTAGATGCCCGCCACAGCATCACGCAGTACTATGTCTTCGTGCGGGGTTGTGCGGCAAGCGGTTGTAACGGTGTTGGTCGGTTCAGTGCCATCGTTGAACTCACCAGCGGAGTAGAGGTTAATACCGTTAACCTTGAGTTTAGTGGCTGTTACCGAGCCGGTAAAGGTTGCTTCGACCGGCAATGGTTGATCAGTCAGCAATTGCTTGGCCAGAGTTTTTGCCATATCGTACAACGGAGCAACCAATCCATAACAAGTGCTTTGATGTTCAACGCATTCCCCCAACGCATAGACGTCAGTGGCTGATGTCTGCATTTGGTCATCAACCTGTATACCGCGTCCTACATTAATACCTGCTTGCTCTGCAATATACGTCGCAGGCTTAATGCCAACAGCCATGACTACCAGTACACAGTCGGTTTCAGAGCCGTCTGCAAAGCGCACACCCGTAACCTGTTCATGGCCAATAATTTCAGTTGTATTTGTCGCTGTTCTAACCTCGATACCGCGCTGTTCAAATGCCTGTTGCAATAGAAAGCTTGCGCTGCTGTCTAGTTGTTTTTCCATCAGGTGTTCGCACAGATGAACGACACAGACATCCATGCCTTGCGCCTTTAAACCAGCAGCCGCTTCGAGGCCGAGTAAACCACCGCCTATGACTACTGCTCTGCCACCTTGTTTCGCGATACTTAACATGTGCTGCACATCGTCTAAGTCTCGATAGACATGTACACCGCGCAGTGTATGCCCTGGTAGTGGAATCATGATAGGGATGGAACCCGTAGCGATAACCAGCTTGTCGTAGTGGAAAGTGTGTCCGGTTTCGGTTGTAATCTCTTTCAATCGCGTATCGATTCGATCAATGCGCGTACCCTTGTGTAAAATGATGTTGTGCTGGGCATACCAGGCATCATCATGTGTGATGATATCCTCGTAATCTTTCTCACCCGAGAGAACTGGCGAGAGCATCAGACGGTTGTAATTGACACGTGGCTCAGCATTGAACACTTGGATGACATAGCGTTGCGGGTCGGCCTCTAGTAAATGTTCCAGCATGCGCCCGGGTGCCATACCATTGCCTATGACCAGTAAACGTTGTTTCATGGCAGTTGTAAGGCCTCATGTTGTTGACGGTCCAGTCGTTTGGCAGTTATTGCATTAAGTACCTCAGCCGGTGGATTAGCACCACCTTGGTAAGCTTCCAGAAACTCCAGTAACTCTTCACGGTATGCATAGTAGTCACGATGTGCCATTAGCTCCTCACGCGAGCGAGGCCGCGGTAGATCCACTGACATGACGTTGCCCACACGGGCTTCTGGCCCATTGCTCATCATCACCACCCTGTCGGCCAACAGTATGGCTTCGTCTACATCGTGAGTCACACAAACGGTGGTGACCTGTGTACGCGCCCAGACATCCATCAGGACATCCTGGAGCTCCCAGCGGGTCAAGCTGTCGAGCATACCGAAGGGTTCATCCAGTAGCAGCAGTTTGGGAGACAATGCAAATGCGCGCGCAATACCAACGCGCTGCTGCATACCATTGGATAATTCCTGCGCTAAACGTTGCATCGAGTCCATTAGGCCTACTCTCATGAGATAGTACTCAACCACATCCCGGCGTTCGGCTGGACTCGCGTTGGGGTATACCTGTTCGACCCCTAGCATGACGTTGTCGAATGCACTGAGCCAGGGCATAAGCGAGGGTGATTGAAATACAACAGCCCGCTCGGTGCCTGCCCCTTTTACATGCAGCCCATCGAGCACTACGCTGCCACTACTGATTGGATTAAGGCCAGCTGCCATTGACAGTACGGTGGATTTACCACAGCCTGAATGACCAATTAACGTGACAAATTCACCCTTGTCCATAGTCAGATCAAAACCCTTGACCACGGTAAGATCACCGTGTGCCGTGGGATAAACCTTGCTCAGATCACTGAACTGCAGATACCGAGATTGAACATGGCTTTTTCCGGCATCTATAACCGCTTTGGGTAACTTGCGTGCTGATTCATTCACCTGATTCCGATGAAATGGAATGACGTTGGGGGCGGCACTGTCTTGTTTGGCTTGATGGGTGCGTGTTTCACTCAGTGCCAGTAAATGGCGAGTTATAGCGGCTCGAGAAGCAATGAATTCGTCATTGTGATTCATTGCTGCGCGGTCCCTCGGGTGTGGAATTGTGACTTTAAACTGCTTGCCAAGTGTTGCTGTGGGTGCCGGAGTCAGTGCGATGACCCGATCTGCTAGCAACAAAGCTTCGTCCACATCATTCGTAATAAGAATGATGGTTTTATTTTCCTGTTGGGAAATGCTGGACAGTTCATCTTGCAGACGGGCGCGTGTCAGTGCATCCAGTGCAGATAGCGGCTCGTCCAGCAACAGTACGTCAGGGCGCATGGCAAGTGCGCGTGCAACGGCCACACGTTGTCGCATGCCACCAGAGAGTTCTGCTGGTTTGCGATCACGTGCGTGGGATAAACCCACCATGTCAATGTAATGATCAACACGTTCACGCCGCACCTGTCGTCCATCTTTGCTGGCAACCTGATTAACCGCCAGTGCAATATTGCCAGCGACAGACAACCAGGGCATTAGTGAGTACGATTGGAAGACCACGCCCCGTTCTGGTCCCGGTCCATCTATTTCTTTGCCGCGAAAAAGGACACCGCCGGTATCGGATTCGAGAAGCCCAGCTAATAGTGAGATTAAGGTTGTTTTGCCAGAGCCAGAGAATCCAACAATGGCAACGAACTCACCTTCAGACACACTGAGATTGACATTACTGAGCACGGGTGTAGCGGTTCTACCGAATTCTGCACCCGAGCTATCATAGCGTTTGCAGACACCGGTCATTTCAAGCACTGGAATGGGTTTTATCATGATGCTGTGTGTTTACCGGTTCGTAGTGAACGTAAAGGCTTGCTGTAACGCAAACATGATGCGATCCAGCATAAAACCGATACTGCCAATGGTCAGCACCGCCACGATAATGCGAGCTAGTGAATCGGAAGAGCCGTTCTGAAACTCATCCCATACAAACTTACCCAGTCCCGGGTTCTGCGCAAGCATCTCAGCAGCGATCAACACCATCCAACCCACGCCTAGTGACAGTCTCAGTCCGGTAAAGATCAATGGCAGGGCAGATGGCAGTACGAGGTTTGTTATGGTTTTCCACGTGGGAAGCTGCAGCACTTTGCCGACGTTCATTAAGTCTTTGTCTACGCTTGCCACACCCAGAGTAGTGTTGATCATAGTGGGCCACAGCGAACAAAGCGTAACGGTAACTGCAGATACAACCAGTGACTTGGGAAGCCAGTCAACCGTGTCAATATACAGTGCCGACACTACCATGGTAACTATGGGTAACCAGGCTAGCGGGGATACCGGTTTAAACAATTGTACCAGCGGGTTCAGTGCACCATTGACCGTCTTTGACAGACCTGATGCAATGCCCAATGGAATAGCGATGATGGTGGCGATTAAGAATCCTAGTGCCACAGTTATCAGTGATGTGCCAATTTGGTCAAAATAGGTGGGTTTGCCGGTATAGGCACGCTGTTTGATTTTGTCGGCGTTGCCACTGGCACGTAGCTTTTCGTTTCTTGCCTCAAGACGTTCGTAGAAGGCTTCTTCTCTCGAGCGTTCACGCTGGTGATCATCAATCAACTTACCGGCTTGTTCCCATACCTGAACTGGCCCCGGAATAGCCCCTAAAGAGGTGTTAACCATTGGCGCCAATGACGCCCACGCTACCAGGAATAGGCCGATACCTATGAGCGGTATGCAAACTCGATGCTTAAGTTCTTGCGTCTGTTCGCGAAGATTATCCCCAGCAGCAATACGCAGTAGTGGCAGTAGAAAGCCGAGTCCAATTGCGTCGAGTGAAAATTCGGCGCGATTGATGAAGTATCGCAACCTTGAGGGTCTTTTAACACCGTTTGCGCTTAGCGTGTCAGTGTGTGACATTGGAGTGTCTCCTTGTTCGGGTTGCTTAGCTACCCACAGCAGGGCTGTTTTGTTTTAAGCCGATTTCCAGAGACTCCAGATACTGGTTGGGCGCTTTGCCGTCGTAGCTGATACCGTCGATAAATTCATCTGTCGCAGGCTTAAAGCCATCAGTGTTCCAGGGAAAATCCGTCTCCTGAACATAGCCTTCGTTTACCAATAATCGTGCAGCTTGCAAGTACACATCAGGCAGATACACTGATTGCGCTGTTTCCAAATACCATTCGTCTGGCTTATGCTCGGAGATCTGTCCCCATCTGCGCATCTGGGTTAGATACCAGATAGCATCTGAATAGTATGGGTAGGTGGCGTAGTAACGATAGAACACATTGAAGTCAGGTATTTCCCGGATATCGCCTTTTTCAAATTCAAAAGTTCCAGTCATGGATGCACCGATCACCTCGGCATCGGCACCCACATACTCTGCACGGGCCAATATTTCGACAGCCTCTGCTCTGTTGGCGTTGTCGTTCTCATCTAACCACTGCGCAGCGCGGATGAGTGCCTTGGTCAGTGCCAGTGTTGTGTTGGGATTCTCCTCAACGAAAGACCTCGTGAGACCAAACACTTTTTCAGGATTGTTCTTCCAAATCTGATAATCGGTGATGATGGGTACACCAATACCTTTGGCAACCGCCTGTTGGTTCCAGGGTTCGCCAACGCAATACCCGTGAATGGTACCCGCTTCAAGCGTTGCTGGCATTTGCGGAGGAGGTGTGACAGAAAGGTACGTATCTGCGCCGATCTGGCCAGAGACATCATTGTCAGAGTAAAACCCTGGATGTATACCGCCAGAGGCCAGCCAGTATCGCAACTCGTAATTATGTGTGGACACCGGAAAAACCATACCCATATTGAATGGCTTGCCCGCATCCTTATAAATCTCAACAACGGGTTTCAATGCGGTGGCTTGAATTGGATGCACAGGTTTGCCATTAGCGTCGGTTTCAATATGCGGTTGCATGGCCGACCAGACCTCATTGCTCACGGTTATACCGTTGCCATTTAAGTCCATTGAAAACGGTGTAACGATATCGGCCTTAGTGCCAAAGCCTATGGTTGCGGCTAGGGGTTGACCCGCCAGCATGTGTGCACCGTCTAGTTCACCGGTAATAACTCGATCCAATAGTACCTTCCAGTTTGCCTGGGGTTCTAGAGTTACGTACAGACCTTCATCTTCAAAGTAGCCATTTTCATAAGCCACGGCTAACGGTGCCATGTCGGTTAATTTTATGAAACCGAATTTAAGTTCATCTCTCTCAACATCCAGTAACACAGTTTCTGCTGCGTTAAACGAGCTGGTTGTGCACAACAAAGTGGCAGCCAACGCCTTTATGCACCATGTCAACGCATGTGTTCGTTTGTCCACTGATTTAACTTGTATCGTCATGTATCTGCAAGCCTCTTATGTGATTCAATAACACCATGTTATCCACTCAGCACATGACTGACTCCTGTTCATTTTGCATCGACATGCTGCATTTTATGCATAGGTGCATTCAGGTTTTTTTGTGAGTGCATCTATCTCATGAGACATCTACAACAGCTCAAATACATTGACGCCGTGGCGCGAGTAGGCTCAATTCGCCGAGCCGCTGAGACATTAGCCATAACATCTACTGCGTTAAATCGGCGCATACTCAGTGCTGAGGAAGACCTGGGTACGCCCATCTTTGAACGCTTACCTAACGGCGTAAGGTTGAGTGTTGCCGGTGAACTGTACATTCAGCATATTCGACAACAGTTGTCCGATATGGAGCGTGTGCGGTCGCATATTGCCGATCTCGCTGGTGAGCGACGTGGTCACATATCAGTTGTCTGTGGTCAGGCCTTAATGATGTATTTTCTGCCTGCCATGGTGTCCCGGTATCGAGCGTTGCATCCAGGAGTTACCTTTAGTGTCTGCGTAGCCGGCCGTGAGCAGGCGGCCGCTCGATTGATCGATTTCTCTGCTGATCTTGCACTGATATTTGAGCCCGAAATATCCACAGGCGTACAGGTATTGCTGGAAACTCCGCAACAGTTACATGCGCTAGTCTCAACAGAACACCCCTTGGCCGGCCACCAGGAGCTTAGACTTAGCGACTGCGCGCAATATGCCATGGCGTTGCCCAGCAGACGTTCGGGTATACGTCATCAGCTCGATATGGCAGCGGCCAGACGGTCCATCGCATTGCCTGTAACGGTTGAGTCAGACAACGCTGACTTTCTACTTAGGTGCCTGTACAGCGAACCTCTGGTTGCTTTTCAGATACCGGTTGCCTTTAGTATTGACGGACCCGGCCAGGGTATCAGAGCCATTCCCGTTAACACGCACGATGTGCCGCCTGGCGCCTTGCAGGTTGTTCAACAAAAGGGCCGACATCTGCCCGTTGCTGCGGCCCGATTTGGAGCGTTTATCACCGACAAGCTTGTGGCAGGCGAATTCGGGCAGTAAGTAGCGGTTTACAACACCGATTTATCCCTTTTTAGCTTGACAGGCGATTGTGAGGACATCAAAATAGCGGGCTACGTTCCGGCGGCTACATAGCTCAGTTGGTTAGAGCACAACACTCATAATGTTGGGGTCCCTAGTTCGAATCTAGGTGTAGCCACCATTTTTAACTTTATAATCAATTAGTTAAAAACGTTCGTAGTTGAAATCGACATAAAGCGTTTCGGTGTGCACCCGCTTGAAATGACGTCTATTCATAATTGCTACTCTATTGCCTGTTCTAGCAAAGAGGTGCTGACCACCGCGATAATTGTTCTAGGTTTTAAGACGCTCCCTTGATTCCTTCTATATTACTGAACAAGTAAAACGGTCTGCTTATCGCACTAGATTGTCTGTGTTCGTATCAGCACTACCGGTCGCTATGTGAGCCGAAAGTAAAACTGAGTTTGATTTATGAAAGATTCAAACACCACAGAAAATAATAGTACCGCTTCAGATACTCGATCAGATTTAGACGGTGAGGAGTATAGGGATGCCTCTTTCTATCAGCCGATATCGACTCGTGAATATTTCAAGCTTTTGGGGTACTGCGTAATCGTGCTTGCCATCATTGGCTTTTCAATTATTTTGTTTTTCAGAATTACAGATTAAGTAAATCAACTCGATCGGGTTGTTATTTCGTCTGTAAAGGCAAAAGACTGGATATTAGCGTTCGGGAAACTGGTTGTTACCTGAGAGGAGAATGCACACGCGCTTTCAAATTGATTGAGGCGCCACTTCACGAATATTGAGTGCACTAAGCATTGATATGACCTACTGGAAATTGCTGCTATAGACTATCCAATAGACCGCGAACCTTTGCGCCGCTCCGAGCAGATGGACGCTGAATTTAAGGGATGGCGATTTCCCCCGACTTTACCCAGCTGACAATTCCCTCAATAAGGTGTTGGTTAACAGCATATTTTTGTGCTGACATAGCTGTGTGTAATCTCAGTTGGTTTCAATTGATTCAATGAGGTCGGAATGTCTCTGCCCAACTGTTCGCATCTTCTCTAACTCCACCAAAATAGGTTGTAACTGAGCATCGGCATTCCGAAACCAGTCCGTTGACCAGATTCTGCGAATTTCCCACCCTAAGTTCTCAAGTACCTCTTGCCGGAGTCGATCCCGGTCACGCGCAGATTTTGCAGAGTGATAAGTGGCTCCATCGCATTCGATACCCATCAGGAATTCACCGGGTTTTTCTGGATTACAAACTGCCAGATCGATGAAGAATCCGGCTACTCCCACTTGTGGCTCTGCTGAATAGCCTGCTGCTGCGAGCTTTCTGATAACAGCCACTTCAAAGGCACTGTCAGGCTGGCCGCCAGTGCGAATTGTGCTATTCATATGCCCCGTTTCGCAGTACTCCAACAAGGCACGCAGGCTTTGCACTCCCAATTTGCTGGTATTGTCCGCCCTTACATCTCCAGAGCCCATCGATGCCACGATCTCCATGCGTTTTTTGGAACGTGTGAGTAGAACGTTGAGTCTGCGCCAACCTACATCTGAGTTGATCGGGCCAAACCGCTGATACGTTACACCGCCTGCCATCTCAGGGCCATAAGTCATCGAGATGATGATCACATCTCGTTCATCGCCTTGTACATTTTCAAGGTTTTTTATGAACAGCGGTTCATCCGTATCCTGATTACGTTCGTAAGCGCGTTGCAAGAGGTTGTCAGTTGAAAGGCGTTGTTCAAGTTGTGCCTCGATCTGATCTCGTTGTTTAATATTCATCGCAACGACACCGACTGATTCGTTTGGTCGTTGCTGTATTTGTCGAGCCAGTAGTTCGACGATTTTTTCTGACTCAACTAGGTTTACGCCCTCTTTAAAGGTGGCGTTTGATAGGCGCGTGAATTTAATTCCATACTCGTCGCTTTCGTTAAAGGGTGATGGAAAAAGCACCAAGTCGGAGTCGTAGTATTTCTGATTTGAAAATGCGATCAGTGATTCATGTCGTGAACGATAGTGCCAACGCAGGCGACGAGTTTGAAAGATGGGGATAACGGCATCCAGGATGCTCTCGGCTCTTTGTAGTCCCACGTCTTCATCATCATCCTGATCTTCGTCTGATGCCATACGACTGAAAAATGAAGTCGGTGGAAGCTGCTTGGGATCGCCAACGACCACCAATTGCTTTGCCCTGGCAATAGCCCCTAGTGCTTCTTCAGGGCGAATCTGAGATGCTTCATCCATGACGATCACATCGAACTCGTATTGCCCGGGCTCAAGATACTGCGCAACAGACATCGGGCTCATCATGAAGCAGGGCTTGAGCGCTTTAATGGCCTTGAGTGCGCGTTTTAATAGTGAGCGGATGGCCGCGTGCTTCTTTTTCTTGCTGGCCTCGTGCTGTATCAGTGCAAACTCAGAGTAGGTTCCCACAGTGCCGCGATTGTTGCCTGCTGGTATTGGGATTCGGGTGCAGTTGGCAGCTATTTGTTCCCTTTGCAGAGCTAGTAATTCTTTATCGTAGCGTTGGAACTGTTCTCTAATGGCACTTATTTCATTGCCGTCCAGCTCGGCAAGTTCCCTATCCACACTCATTACATGCGTCGCCAGCTGCTGGTAGAGGCTCGCTTCCACGGCCAGGCTTGTTTGATCGGCAGGTAAGCTTCCACTTTCAAGTAGATCGGTAAGGCCTGCGAGTGTTTCTGATCCGGCTCTTTGTTTTACACGTTGATAGGACAACCAGGTGTCAAGCCAGTCCGACTGTTGCAAGGCTTGTTGATTACGCGCTTGGCACTGCGACATGCCTTGACAATCAGCGAGCCACTGCACAGGGTCGACATTGCCTGTGCTCTCGAATCTAGCTTGCTCGGCGGCAGCCGTTTCAAGATGTTTCATGAATGCGGGTTGTGCGTCACGAAGCCTGCTCAGCTGAGAAAGTGTTGGCGCCTTTTGCATGGCGGCGAGAAACAAAGTTGACGCGGAGGCTACCTTCGCCAGGTATTGAGCCGATGACAGGTTTGATACAGCGCGAGAGTCGTCAACATCCGGGTGGGTGCTGATACTGAGCAATGACGGTACGAAGCGCGTGTAGTCATCTTCCTGAGTCCACTGATGATGATCATGCGTGCAATTGGACCAACGGTTAGCAACGTCGATTACATCTGAAAGGGAGCGGCTAGGATCAACGACAGATTCGCCAATGAGCCCGATGCAGTGTTCAATTTGAGTGATCAGCCCTGGTAGCCCATGTGTTAGATCCGTTATTGTGGTGTCATCGCTAAACTCAGTGAAGAATTGTGGATAAAGATTTTTCAGTTTGGTCATGCTCTGTACGGCGCCGTTTGCCTGATCTCTTAGATCGCTGGCGGCAGCTCTGCATAAAAGGGCGGCCGCTTTATCATCAATAGAGAACAGTGCAATGGCTTTCGGTGATTGTCGAAGTGACTGGCGACCCAATTTTTCGTTGACGGATTGATACCAAAGCGAGAGTTCGCGGTGCAGCGGTATATCGGTATCCAGAGCGGCAAATGCACTGCCGAGTATGGGGTTTTGATGATGGGTCTGAGATAGACTCTCGAAGCCTTGTTGGTATCTGACCAGTAAAGGCAAGGCTTTTACGCTATCGGCAGGTTTTACACCCGCTCGGGATAGGCGAGTCAATGATTCCTTTGCTGCTCGGTATTCTTTGTTCAGGAAGCGAAAAACGCCCCCATTGCTCAAGATGCGGTACAGATCTTCTAGTGATCGACTGTTGGGTAGATGGCTGACATCAAATGTCTTGGATAAATCACTGCCCTGTTGGCGCAAAGTCACAATTATGGGCTCCACCTCATCAAGGGCCTGTGTAAACGCAGGATCTGCGTAGCGATCATCGCGATAACGCCATAGTTTCGCGGGTAAGCTTTGGGTGATATCCAGCAATTCGATAAGTGAACGTGCGCCATTGATTGAGTCATCGAACACATCGTCGAAGGCCGCAGGGAGTGCGCCGTGCAGGGCAGATTTTGTCGAGTTTAGTGTGTCAATACGGGCGTGCAATACCCCCAGCTGCTCAGCATGTGACTGGACTTTTTCCAGTGGGGCTGATCCTGTTAGCCCTAGCTCATCTCGAATAATCAGAAGCCCAGACAGGGTGGCTGTTGCCCGTTCGTGATCTAGAAGCTCGTCTGCATTGAAGTGAGGGGCGAGGTCAGTAAATTGTTTGCGATAATCCTGTCGTTTTTGCTCGATTGCCTCTAGACCCTGTCTGTAATTGCACAGCTCATCAATACGTTCAAGCAAGGCTTCCGGGACATCCCTTGGCAGCTTGTCCAGTGTACCGATCAGCTCTAACATCGTTTCCTGATTCGGCGCATCAACAGGATCTATGTTTAAGGATTGTTGCAACTCGGACCAAAGAGCGATGACCTGCTGCTGTGTATCGGTCCATTGTTCCAGTGCGCTTACCAGAGTTTGCCGCTGATCTCCGGCAAGATTGCCATTGCGAAGGCCGAACCACGGATGCGTGTTTATTGCAGCGCCGGGAGTCTGATTTGCGACAGCAACGAACACCCTTTGAAGACGTTCTGCTGCATCAAGCGTATCTCCAATAAATGTAGCAGATATCTGACCCGCGTCTGCAACGTGAACGACATTTGCGTCGCTGCCCAGAGGAGAGCACTCACTGAAATTCGTGGCGCGTTGCAGTATCTGGTGTGGCATCAACTCTGATGTTTGCCAGGGCGTGTTGAGTTTTTCAGCGTATTGGTGAAGACTGTTCTTGTGGTTTTCATACCGGTTGATCTGTTGTTGTAGCTCTGCAGGTGCTGCGACCGTCTCGCGACGACGATGGCTATCCACGAGGCTGTTCAAAATTGAAATTTTGCTTGATTTATGGCTGTGCACTTCGAGACAGAAGTCGCCAAGGTTTGCTAAATCCAACCGCCGCTTGACCACTTCAAGAGCGGCAAGTTTTTCAGCGACAAATAACACGCTGAGACCCTTGTTGATACAGGCGGCAATCAGATTGGTGATGGTTTGTGATTTACCCGTTCCCGGTGGCCCCTCAATCACGAGGTTGTCGCCGTTTACCACATCTATCAATGCGCTGTGCTGTGAGCTGTCGGCTTCGTAGATGAGAGGGAAGCTACTGTGAATATCTTCCATGTCATCGATTAGATGCTCTGATAATGTTCCTGCAGAACCCGACAGTTGATCGTTGTCGCCCGCTGCGAGAAATTGTTGCAGCAAGGGATGCTCGGCCAGATTTTTGTTTTCTGGCCATCGAGAAGGGTCAAGATCCTCATACATAAGCTGTTTGGTGAAATCGAGCAGACAGAGGGCGGCGTAGCGCCTGACTCTCCAGCGAGTATCCATTTGTGCGCTGATAATGTGATTGATCTCGTCAAAGTAGCTCTCTGGCTCGCTCTCGTCCGTCACCGTCGGTAAATCAATCCCGAAGTCAGAAAGCAATCTTTGCGCTAGGCTGACATTGCTCAATAGGCCATCATCACGGAGGTTGATTTTATAGGTGCGCAGGCCATCTCCCGAGACCAGCTTGCCACGCGTTAGGTCAACTGGCACTACAAACAATGGGGAGAGGCGCGGCTTGTCCGAGGTGGGAGCCTCATACCATTCGAGGAATCCAAGTGCGAGATACAGAATATTGGTACCTGACTCTTCCATCGCCGTATTAGCCAATTGACGTATTTTTCCAAGCTGCGTGTTGAGCCGATCAGGAAACAGCAATGTCTGAAGCTTGTCGTCAGTATGAGCAGGGCTATCTTCACTGGGCAGACCACTGGGTAGTTCGTAGGCTGTATCTATCCCATGACGACGTGCCCAAACGTCTGGCTTTGGGTAGCTGTTTTTGGTGCGTTCATTGGTGATCTCGTCATACTCGATGTAGCCTTCTGCCAATAATTCTTGATGCGAAGGGGCTGGCACTGGGGCCATGTCAAAGGGTTTGGCATCGATCAAACGTGCATATACTTGGTCAGGAAGCTCATCAACCAATCGAACTACCTGCGCTCGATCGAGACCACAGTTGATCAAACGGTTTCTGGCGCCGGTGTCGACCAGCCTCTGGCGTATCCGTGCCAGACTGTTACTGGCCAGCGAATCATCGTGTTGACTCGGTTGCGAGCTGTTCTGTTCGCTGTAATCCATCGTGCGTCCTTTTCGTTGAATGTCCACATTGTGCCTGTGACCGGCTGCGGGATTTTGATAATTCGCCCATCTGCAACAGAAAACTACATTCGATACGGGCAAACCTCACCGAAACGATAAATTGACGCTATCGTGCAATGTCCTATTCTCGGGGATGCCGGCTAACCATGGTTACGTCGGCTTTCATTACGACGAGCACGTAGAGTCCAATCCCAGATAAACTTTGTATCTGGGCTCCTCCAACAACGAAAAGGCAATAACGCACCCACCATGGCCAGCAAGAAGAAGGCATCAGGGAAAGTTTCATCAAAGAAAACGGCGGCGAAAAAAACCAACACACGTGCCAACGCCAAGGATGACAAGAGCATCGAGCAATCGTTGTGGGATACGGCCAACAAGTTACGTGGCTCGGTAGAATCATCCGAATACAAGCATGTAGTGCTGAGCCTGATTTTCCTGAAGTTCGCCAGCGACAAGTTCGAGATGCGGCGTGAGGAACTGATAGCCGAGGGCAAGGAAAAATACATCGATATGGTGGAGTTCTACGCCATGCAGAACGTTTTCTACCTGCCAGAAAAATCCCGCTGGAGCTTCGTTCAGCAACAGTCCAAACAGGACGACATTGCACTGAAAGTCGATACGGCACTTTCTACCATCGAAAAGACCAACAAGTCGCTCAAAGGTGCGTTGCCAGATAACTATTTTTCGCGACTGGGTCTGGATACGTCCAAGCTGGCCTCGCTGATCGACAGCATCAACGACATTGACACCGTGGCTGATAAGGAAACCGATGTGGTAGGGCGAGTGTACGAATACTTTCTGGGCAAGTTCGCTGCCTCAGAAGGCAAGGGCGGCGGAGAGTTCTACACCCCCAAGTGCATCGTCAAGCTGATTGCGGAAATGATCGAACCCTACAAAGGCAAGATCTACGATCCATGTTGTGGCTCCGGCGGCATGTTCGTGCAATCGGTGAAGTTTGTCGAAAGCCACGAAGGCAATCAGAAAGATATTTCCATCTACGGCCAGGAGAACGTCAGCACCACCTACAAGCTGGCTAAGATGAACTTGGCCATCCGCGGCATTGCCGGCAATCTGGGGGATGTGGCGGGCGATACCTTCTTCAAAGATCAGCACCCGGACTTAAAGGCTGATTTCATCATGGCCAACCCCCCATTCAACCAAAAGGAATGGCGGGCCAGTGATGAACTAACAGATGACCCCCGCTGGGAAGGCTACGAAGTACCGCCGACCGGCAACGCCAACTACGGCTGGATTCAACACATGATATCCAAGCTGTCCGAAAATGGTGTAGCTGGTTTTGTTCTGGCCAACGGTTCCATGAGTTCCACTGCCAGTGGTGAGGACAAAATTCGGCAGAAGATCATCGAGAATGATCTGGTGGATTGCATGATGGCACTGCCGGGGCAGTTGTTCTACACCACGCAAATTCCCGTGTGCCTGTGGTTCCTGAGCAAGACCAAAAAGTCCTTGAAGGTCGACAACAAAGGTGAACGCGTGACGCGTGATCGACAAGGCGAAACCTTGTTCATTGATGCACGAAATCTCGGTTCAATGATGGATCGCACGCACAAGGAACTTACCGACGATGACATTACAAACATAACCCGAACGTATCATGCGTGGCGTGGTGAGAAGGTTGATGGAAATTATGAGGATGTTGCAGGGTTCTGTAAATCAGCGACGCTGGATGAGATCAAGGCGAGTGATTTTGTGCTTACACCAGGGCGGTATGTGGGTGCGGCAGAGATTCAAGATGATGGGATTCCGTTTGAAGTGAAGATGAAGGAGTTGACGGACACGTTGTTTGAGCAGATGGCTGAAGGGGAGCGGTTGGATAAGGTTATTCGGGGGAATTTGAAGGGGTTGGGTTACGTTGAATAATTCAGTTTCAACAAGCACTGGTGGCCGTAAAGCTACTTCCGCATTAATTCGTGGCGACTATGCCCTTTCAGTTGGAAAACCCTTAGACGAGCTGAAGGAAGGTTGGTCCTGGCTACTGCTAAGTGACCTAGCGCGTTTAGAGTCGGGGCACACCCCAAGTCGAAAACACCCCGAGTACTGGGGAGGTGGCATCCCTTGGGTCGGTATTAGAGATGCCACGGCGAATCATGGTCGCACCATTTTTCAAACAAACCAGTTCACCAATGAAGCAGGAATTGTTAATTCATCAGCGCGAATTTTACCAGCGAATACGGTTTGCTTATCGAGAACAGCCTCCGTTGGATATGTCATTGTCATGGGAGTGCCTATGTCAACGAGTCAAGATTTCGTTAACTGGGTTTGTGATCCTGAGAGATTAGATTACCGTTACCTAAAATACATTTTATTGCTAGAGCGGCGCAGTTTTCTTCGCTTTGCTAGTGGTACAACGCATCAAACTATTTATTTCCCTGAAGTCAAAGCGTTCCATGTGAAGATTCCAGAAATGGAAATGCAATCGAATATTGCGAATATTTTGACTGCTCTAGACGACAAAATCGAACTAAACCGCCAAACCAACAAAACCCTCGAAGCCATGGCGCAAGCGTTGTTCAAAAGCTGGTTCGTGGATTTTGATCCCGTTATCGACAACGCACTGTCAGCCAGTAACGACATTCCCGAACCGTTTAAGGCCCGCGCCGCTGCACGTCAAGCCTTGAGTGATGCGCGCAAGCCATTACCAGATGAGATTCGCCGTGAGTTTCCGGATGGGTTTGAGTTTCGGGATGAGATGGGGTGGGTGCCGAGTGGGTGGGATATTGTAAGTACTGAGTCGATAGCTGAAAAAATCGCAATGGGTCCCTTTGGTTCTAACATCAAGGTTTCGACATTTGTTGATAGCGGTGTACCGATAATAAGCGGCCAACATCTCCATAATTCGCTGCTATTAGATCGTGAGAATCGATTTATTACAGAAGAGCACGCGTTGAGGTTGAAGAATTCCATGGTTAGACGAGGTGATATTGTTTTTACGCACGCAGGGAATATTGGTCAGGTTTCACTTGTTCCAGAACAATCCGAGTATGAAAACTACGTGATTTCTCAACGTCAGTTTTATCTCCGCCCCGATCTTGAAAAGATCGGGTCGTTTTACCTGTTGCTTTTTTTTAAATCCGCGGCTGGTCAACACAAACTCTTATCGAATACGTCGCAGGTAGGTGTGCCATCAATTTCTCGTCCTTCGACACATCTTAAGAAAATACTGCTTCCATTGCCAACACTATCTATAAGCAAAGCATTTGACAAATTAATTGGTAGTATTTTCGAAAAAGTTGCCAAGACAGGGGATCAGACTAATGTGCTGGTATCTACTCGAGACACACTCCTCCCCAAGCTCCTCTCCGGCCAACTCACCATCCCTGACGCCGAAAAGCTCGTCGCAGACGCCATATGACTCCCACCAGCCACATCGAAATCTACCAAGCCGATGATGGCCAGCCACGCATCGAATTGCGCCTGGAGAAGGACACCTTGTGGCTGTCTCAGGCTCAGATGGCAGAGCTGTTTGAACGGGACACCGACACAATCGGTTTGCACCTGAAAAACATCTATCAGGAGGGAGAGCTGGAAGAATTTTCAACTACCGAGGATTCCTCGGTAGTTCGCACCGAAGGCAAGCGGCAGGTGCGTCGTAAGATCCGATTCTACAACCTAGATGCCGCAATATCAGTAGGTTACCGCATCAATTCCCGC